>DASZJL010000122.1:0-11486 GCA_035948135.1 Acidimicrobiales bacterium
CGCGGCCGTCACAGGTACCGACCACGGCGGTCGCGTCGGGCACGAATGGCTCGGGCGCAGCCCGCATCTGTGAGCTGCTCGCCGTGGGCGACGTCGAGCGCCTGACAGGACTCCGAGTCCGCACACAAGACGACACCCCAGTCGCGGAGAACTCGGCGAACTGCAGGTGGCTTCTCGACCCTCCGCCCAACGCCGTGTTCCTCAACGTCGCGGCGCCCAACGCCGGCGTCGACGTGAACGACCTGTTCCACGCCACCATCCAGAGCATGGCCGGCCAGCCTGTCCCCGGATTGGGTGCGTCGAGCTGGCAGGGGACCGGACCGGACGACGGCCTCGTGGTCCTCAAGGCCGGCTACGTGCTCAAGTTGACCGTGGAAGGCGCCGGGTCGCGCGCAGGTCCGCGGAGCCGGAATGACGACGAGCACCTGGCCCAGCTGCTGGCAACGCAGCTGGTGGCCAGAATGTGACCGAGCTCAGGCTCTCAGGGCTCGAACGACCCGGGCGCCGTGGCCAGCACCGCCGGTGGAGCTTCACCGGTCGCGACCGTGACGCCCTCAGTGCGATTCGACGCGTCGAGCGCCAACAGGGCGAGGTAGGGGCCGAGATAGACGAGCACGAGCGCCGTGATGATGATCCCGGTGTCGTTCACGAGCAGGCCGAGCACGCCGGCCCCGACCAATGCCAGCGCGCCAATGCGCGCCGGTGAGCCACGGGGCAGGAGCCGCCGGAAGCGGTGGTCGTGCACCAGGAGGTAGCCGAGGAACAGCGTCACGATCAAAGCCAGCCACGACCAGACCGTTTCAACGAACACCCGGGCGTCGGTGGACGCCTTCCTAGCGATGACGGTGAGGAACGATCCTCCGCCGTTGGTCGTCGTCGAACCGACGAGTTCGCCCAGATGGCTGCGCGTGGCTGCGGGGCGCAGCACCTCGACGACACTCGCGGCCCCCAGCACGAGGACCGTCAGGCCCAGCGCAACCACCAGCGTCCGCCAGGTCAGACGGATGCGGGCCAGAGCGGCGAAGGTGATCACGAACACGGGCACCATCGTCAGGATGCTTCCCACCTTGGCGCCCAGCACCGAGGCGCCCGCCACGATCACGACAACGACGAACGTGGCGGCGATAACGGCCAGAGCCTCCCGGCGATGGCGGGATAGCTGGGCGTAGAGCGCGGCGGCGACGAGCGTGCTCGCGACAAGGACGCCAAGCGTCGTGCCGCCGATGCCGTAGAAGCGGTCGGCCGTGAGCGGCGCGTAGCCCAAGATGCTGTTGACCTGCAGACGCGCGCCGGTTGCCACGTCACCGAGGAGCACGACGACGGTCAAGGCCGACAAGACCAACAGCGGCGCCAGGACGTTCGAACGTGCCCGCGCCGCCACGACAACGAGCAGGGCGTCCACCCCGATCAGCACCACCGCGGCCCACCCGCGCACGTCTGCGGGCGGGACGACCCGCAGCAGGAAGGTCGCCAGCGGGAAGGCGGCAATCGCGAGGAGGCCGTAGCGGACGAGCGCACTGAGCCTGGGCACCCTCCGACGGCGGGCGAGCAGCCACGCCGCCAGGATGTACACCAGGCCGTGCAGCACCACGAAGCCGACCGCGATCGGGAAGTAGCTCGTCGCTCGTGCGCGGCCGTCACTGTCGAGGCCGGCCAGACGGGCCAGGTCGGGCTGGGCGGGGTGGTAGCGGAACGGGCGGCCGATCATGGCCGTCGGAGGCCGTCCACCCACCGAAGTCACGATCTCCGGTGCCACATCCGTCAACGTCACCAACCCGAGTCGCCGCGTCGAAGGGGAATCGACGTAGCCGTGGGGGACGCCGGCGCCGGCGACGACGACCGGCTCGAGGTGCCATGTGACGCCCGGGGGGACGACCGACACGACCATGAGGCGTGTGGCCGCCGGCAGGCGGGCGGCGAGCTCGCCGAGGAGCCGGTCGGTCGCTACAACGCGCTGGGACCGGCTCGGCTCGTCGGCCTGCACACCCGCTGTCGCTGGCGTCTGGCCGGAGTCCACGAACACGACGTCGGCTCGACCGATCGCGTCGTCGACCGCGGCCAGGAGGCTGGTGTCGCTTGGGGCGCCAGAGGCGAGCGATCCCGTCGGCGCGATCCAGGCTGCGTTTACCGATCCCCCGCTGTTCATGGCCGCCAGGACCTCCGCGGGGGCGCCGTGGCGGTCGTCGGTCGCTCCGACGACCGCGATTCGGCGCCCGTCGGCCCGCAGGGCGTCGCCGAGTGCACCCGGGCCGGTCGAGAGGTGGCGGCCCCGATTAGCTGCAATCAGCTCCCGCGCCCCGGTGACCGCGACCGCTTGGTCCTGGTCAGTGACCGGCACAGCGCCGAGGGGTCCCGCGGCGCTTGGGCCCTTCACGCGTGCCGCCGCCCCCAGGGTCGCGTAGCCCTCGGCGACGCTCGGCTGGCGCGAGACAGTGCGGACGGTCATCGCCCCGACGGCGCCGCGCCCGACCAGGGCTCGCACGTTTGGCACCGGACCATGACGGAGGTCATCCCAGCTCAAGCCGGGAAACCCGAACACGACGACCTTGGAGACGGCGGGTGCCGGCCGATCTGTCGGCTGTGCACGGACGCCCGACCACAACGACGCGACGACCACGACCGCGGCGACCACAGCGACGGCGGCCATACGGGCTCGCGCGGAGATGGGCTTCTTCATAAGGCCCGCCTCGGTCGCCATCGCGCCTCAGAACTCTCGCCGGGCAGAACTTTGGCGTGCTGACCAACCATTCCTGAACCAACCCTGGCTGTTTTGGACAGTGGGCATCGGCTTGGAGCTGGCGGCCGTCGTCGTCCTCCTCGTGTGGTTCCGACGGCGGGGCTGGCTCGGCGGACCGACGACCTAATCACGGCGTCGGCCGCTCACGAGCCACAGAGCTGGCGGACACCGGCAAGGATCCGTTCGATCTCGGCGTCCTGGGTCTCGAGATGGCGCTGGATCTCTACCGAGGTGTGCAACACGGCATCGGCGTCCTCGTAGGTGGCCTCGGCCCGCTTGTCGGACGCGGCCGCCAGCACGTTCTGGCCCACGATGATGATGCTCAACAGCACCAGCTGCAGGAAGGTTTGGCTGATCCAGGACACGATGGTCACCGCGTCGCCCGATCGGATGGCGGCGGGCAGGGACACCAGGCTCAGCGCCGCGAACGCGTAGGCGCACCACATCGTGCCCACGCCGTTGGTGATGTGTACGGCCAAGGCGGCGTTGAAGCGGTGATACCAGGGGGCACCGGGTGCCGCCGTCAGCACGTCGGCAGTTCGCGGGGGCCCCATAAGCCTGCGGGCGGCGATGCGGGGATGAGGTACGAACTTGGCAATGTCAGGCATGGCGCGAGCCTCGCGTCGAAGCTCCGTCGTTTGGTCCTGCGCGAACTAAGCGTCGGTTAACGGAGTCGCAGTTTCTGACAAAGATGTCGGGGTTGGGGGAAGGATGGCGGCCGCACGCGGCAAAGAGCGTCGGGTTCGTCTCCCGCCGACCGCTACGGACACCGTCCTTCCGTTGTCGCCGTCGTCGACCACGAATGAAGTGGGACGCGTGCCGGGACGGGTCAGCGTGTCGAGCTGGGTGGGGAGACCATGGTGAAGTTGGCCGTCGCTCGGGTTCCCTGGACCCCGACAGCCTTGAGGACGTAGGGGCCGGGCCGGTCGGTTGGCTGGGAGATATAGGTGGCGGTCACGACGCCGTCGGGCCCGGCCACATGGGCGGGGCCGACGAAAGCGCTGCCCTTGGGCGGATCGATCTCGAAGGTCATCGACTCGCCAGGCTTGAAGCCGCCGGCCCGCAACGTGAAGGTGCTCCCCGGAGTCCCGGTGGACGACGACGCCGAGACGACCCCCTTCCTTGTGACCGTGTGGCCCGAGAAGTGCGAGCTGATGCGCCCGCACGCTGGGCCGGTGGCGGCGATGACGAGGGCGAGGGCGATTGGACGACGTCGGAGCACCCGGGCCATGCCCTCCATCATTGCCGCTCGGGCACGAGCCGGGGACGCCTCGCGGGCTGAAGTGCGCAACCGCAACCCGTGGTCAGGCTGCCACATTATAGAAATCCATTGCTAGAGTTGTCTTGCCGGTATAGGTTCCCTCGACGCGGGCGCACGGAACGATTCCGACAATGGGGTGTGCCCGTTTCAGAGGAAGAAGACCTCATGAACAACTCTCACCACCATCGGATCCGCCACGCGCTCATCGCCACTCTCGCCGGAGCCCTCGCGGTACCGGCCCTGTGGGCAATCGTCCCACTGACTGCTCAAGCGGCCGTGGCCTGCAACGAGGCCGCACTGGTCGCAGCGGTCAACGCTGCCAACACCGCAGGCGGGGGCAGCGTCGTGCTGACGCCGGGCTGCACGTACACCCTGACCAGGAGCCACGCAAATGCCGGACACGGTCCGGACGGGCTCCCCGTGATCAAGACCGTCATCAGCTTCTCGGGTAGCAACAACGTCATCGCCCGATCTTTGGCGCCTGCGACACCGTCTTTCCGGATCGCAGAGGTCAGCAGTAAGGGCAACTTCACCCTCAACGGGGTCACCCTCACCAACGGCCTCGCCGTGGGCTCCGGCGGCGGCATCCTGAACAACGGCTCGGTGACGATGACCGGCAGCGGCCTGACCAACAACAGAGCCTCGGGCACCGGCGGCGGTCTCTCGAACACCGGAGTCGCCTCGCCTGCCACCGGGACGACGGCGACCTTCACCAGCAGCACGGTGGGGGGCAATACCGCTACGGGTAGAGGCGGCGGCGTCTATAACGGCCTCAGAGGCACGCTGACGACGACCAGCAGCTTCGTCACCACCAACACGAGCGGGAACCGGGGCGGTGGTATCGCCGCCATCAGCTCGACGGCGACCACGCTCACGAGCACCCCGGTCAACGCCAACGTCGCCCTGCTCGGCGCCGGCGGTGTCTACCGCCTCAGCGGGGTGATGACGATCACCACCTCCCCGATCACGGGCAACGTCCCGAACAACTGTGTGGGCAGCTCCCCCGCAGTGCCCAGCTGCACCGCCTGACCACCGTCGACATCATCCGGGCTCTCGCCCCCTGGTCAAGCGAGAGCAGGAGGGGCCGCCCCTTTATGGGGCGGCTCCTCCGCGTTTCGACGCCGTCAGCCGCGACGGACTCACATGCCGCGGTCGCGTGTCCCATACCGCCTGCTCGCCGCACACGAGCGCACGCTTCTAACGCGTAGCTCTACTCGGTCGGTGCTGCCGGCAGGGTGACCTGGAGGCGGGCGCCGCCGTTGGGTGCCTCGTCGACCTGGACGGTGCCGCGGTGGCGCTCGACGACGGCGCGCACCAACGCCAATCCCAGTCCGGCGGACCCCTGCTGAGAACCAACGCGTGACGGGTCGAGACGCGTGAAGCGTTCGAACACCCGGTCACGGTCCTCCGGTGGTATGCCCGACCCGTCGTCGTCGATCAGCAATCGGACGTCGCCGTTGTCGCGCGCGACGGACAGGTTGACCCTTGTCTGCCCGTGGCGGCAAGCGTTGTCGAGCAGGTTCGCGATGACTCTGGTCAGTTGTTCGGGGCGGCCGATGACATGGCCGTCGCCGGCGTCGATCGGGGCGTCGACCGATACGGGCAGCCGGCGAGGGCGCGCCGCTTCCTCGCGCGCAAGGCCGGCCACGTCCACGTCGACGGCACCATGCAGCTCGCGCTGTTCGTCTGCACTGGCCAGGAGGAGCAGGTCGGCCACCAGCGTCTCGAGACGGGCCTCCTCACCCAGCGCCCGCCGGGCGACGGAGGGCCAGTCGGCGTCGGGCTCGGCCAGCGCCACCTCGAGCTGCGCCCGGATGGCGGCCACCGGACTACGAAGCTCGTGGGACGCGTCGGACACGAACTGGCGCTGTCGGGTCGAGGCTCCCTCCAGGCGGTCGAGCATGGCGTTCATGGTGCGGGCCAATCGACTGACCTCGTCGCCGCTGCCCGGGTCGGGCACTCGCCGGTGGAGCGTGCCGCCTGAGATGGCCTCGACCTCTGTCCGCATGGCCTCAACGGGGCGCAGCGCCCGGCCTGTCACCATCCACGCCAGCACGCCCACCAGCGCGACGAGAAATGGGAGGCCGACGGCGAGCGTTCCCTCGAGGGCGGACACCGACCGGCGCACGCCGTCCAAGGGTGAGCCCACGATCACCGTGAATGCTCCGTCGGGCGTCGCAACCGTCGTGTACTTCACCGCGAAGGGCACGCCCGACGCGTCGAGTGTGGCTCCGCCCGACACGCCCGGCGGCGGCGTTGTGCCGTTGATCAGCACCTTCTCGCCGTTCGCAATCGACCCACTTGACCTGACGACCTCACCCGAACCGTTCTGCACGGCCGCAAACCCGGTGACCGCCGGGCCGGGCAGGGCCACACCTCCGGGCGGTACGCCGTTGGCCAGCTGACCCTGGATAGCCCTGACGTTGGCGGCGCTCTGACGATCGATGCGCCCGAGCAGTTGGTGCCGTACGGCGAACACGAGGCCGATCGACGCCAGTGCCATGGCCACGGCCACGACGAGGGTCGCCGCCGCGGTCATACGGACGCGCACCGAGCGGGGGCGGGTCGATTGCCGCATCCGGTCAAACATCGGCCACCACCCGGTAGCCGTGGCCCCGCACCGTCTGCAGCGACTGGCGGCCGAACGGCACATCGATCTTGCGTCGCAGATAGCTCACGTACACCTCCACCACGTTGCTGTCGCCGTCGAAGTCGTGGCCCCACACCGCGTCGAGCAGCTCGTGCTTGGACCGAACGGCGCCCGGCCTGCGCGCCAAAGCCTCCAGCAGGTCGAACTCGCGGGCCGTCAACGGGATCGGCGTGCCGTCCCGGCGACACTCGCGCGCGGCGGGGTCAACGACCAGGTCGCCGACCTCCAACATCGGCGGTCGGGGCAGTCCGCCCCGCCGCTGCAAGGCGCGCAGCCGCGACACGAGCACGACGAACGAGAACGGCTTGGCCAGGAAGTCGTCGGCGCCTGTGTCGAGGGCCTCGGCCTCGTCGTACTCGCCGTCCTTGGCGGTGAGAATGAGGATCGGCGTCCACACGTGCTCGGCCCGGAGCGTGCGACAGATCTCGTAACCATTCATCCCCGGCAGCAACAGATCCAGCACGATGGCGCCGTACGTCCGCTCGCGCGCTCGCCACAGAGCCTCGAGGCCCTCGTGCACGACCTCGACAGTGAACCCGTTGGCGATGAGGCCGCGCTCGATGGCCTCGGCCAGGCCCACCTCGTCCTCGACCACGAGTACGCGCACTCACACAGTGTGAACCGCCGCCGACCCCGTGGGTAGCCGACCCTGAGAAGCCTCTCAGGCGCCCTCAGTCGGTTCTTAGTGCCGGCGGGCGCATCCTTCGCGTCGACGCGACGAGTTGAACGAGCGAAGGGACCAACCATGAACACACGCAGCGCTCCGCTGGCGACGGCGATCGTCGTCGTGGCCCTCACCGCGGGCGCCTGCGGCGGGGGCGGTCACGGCACCGGGGTGGCCAGCTTGGCCAACAGCCACACGACGACCACCGTCAAGAAGAGCAAGGAGGCGGCCAAGCAGGAGATGCAGGACGCCGCCCTGGCCTTCGCCCACTGCATGCGCGACCACGGCGTGGACATGCCCGACCCGACGTTCTCCGACAACGGGAATGGCAACGCCGGATTTGCGATCAGGCAGGCCGGGCCGGGATCGGGCAGCGGCGCGCGTCCGGCCGACGCAGCGCTGCAGGCCGCCCAGACGGCGTGCCAGCCGATCATGGACAAGGCCCAGCAGGACATGCCCCAGCCGAGCCCCCAAGAACAGGCGAAGATGCGCGACCAGGCACTCAAGTTCGCCAAGTGCATGCGGGCGCACGGCATCGACATGCCCGATCCGACCTTCGACGTCAACGGCGGGGCCAAGATCCAGATGCACGCCGATGCCCCGGCCAACAACAGCAGCGGCCCGGTCACAAACGGGAACGGTGCGGCCCCGCCGCCGCCGGGCGACAACGCCAAGATGGACGCCGCGACCAAGGCGTGTGGCGGCCCCGGCGGCGGGGGCGAATTCAGCACCGGCAGCGCGTCGAAGTGAGCCGGCGCCGGCTGACCGTGCTGGGCGCGCTCGCTGTCGCCATCGCGGCCGGGTCCGCAGGCGTGGTGTGGACGCGCGGCGGTGATCCCCACGCCGCCAGCGCGTCGACCACGTCGAGCGATGTGCAGACGGCCACGGTGACGCGCAGGGACCTGGCCGAGACCCAGAACGTGAGCGGCACCCTGGGCTACGGCGACACCACCGACGTCTCGCTCGGGGCCGGGCACGGAACCGTCACCTCGCTGGCGCCGGTAGGGGCGGTCGTCGATCGGGGCGGCGAGCTCGGTGAGGTCGACGGCCTTCCCGTGGTGCTGTTGTTCGGCGGGCGTCCCATGTGGCGCACCCTCGACGACAAGGCGACCGCTGGCGCCGACGTCGAGCAGCTCGAGTCCAACCTCATCGCCCTCGGCTACGGCACTGCCGTGACGCTCGGGCCCAACCAGACGTGGAGCCAGGCCACGACCGACGCCGTCAAGCGCTGGCAGGGCGCGCTGGGTCGGCCCCAGACCGGCTCGGTTGCCATGGGCGACGTGGTGTTCCTGCCCGGGCCCGTGCGCGTCGCCGAGCACACCGGCGCCTCGGCCGGCGGCGCGGGCGGTGGCGCCGGTGGGCTCAAGGTGACGGGCACCACCCGGCTCGTCACCGTTGACCTCAACGCCAAGTACCAGACGCTCGTCAAGCCTGGCCAGGCCGTGCAGGTCGAGTTACCCAACGGCTCGAACACGCCGGGCACGGTGGCCTCCGTCGGCACGGTGGCCACGGCCCAGCAGGGCCAGGACCCGACGCTGCCGCTCGTCGTCAGCCTCAACGACCAGTCGGCGGGCGCCGGCCTCGACCGGGCGCCGGTCACCGTGCACATCGTCACCAATCAGGCCAGCGGTGTGCTGGCGGTGCCGGTCGGCGCTCTGCTGGCGTTGAGCGAGGGCGGCTACGCAGTCGAGAAGGTGAACACTGCGACGGCGCCGCGTCCCACCTCGCTCGTCCCCGTCAAGCTTGGGACCTTCGCTGGCGGATGGGTGCAGGTCACGGGCGACGTCAAGGAGGGCGACAAGGTGGTGACCGCCCAATGACCGCCGCGCTCGAGCTGGACGACGTGGTCAAGGAATACCCGGGCTCTCCGCCGGTGCGGGCTCTGGACGGCGTCAGCCTCGAGGTCTCCGAGGGCGAGCTGGTGGCGATCGTGGGTCCATCGGGGTCGGGCAAGACGACCTTGCTGCACGTCGTCGGCGCCCTCGACGCCCCCACGAGCGGCCAGGTGCGGGTGGCGGGCCGAGCCGTGGCCGGCCTGCGGGACAAGGCGCTGTCGCGCCTGCGGGCCGAGGCCATCGGGTTCGTGTTCCAGCAGTTCCACCTGCTCGAAGGACTGAGCGCCCTGGACAACGTCGCCACCGGCCTCCTCTACCGCGGCGTCGCTCCAGGTGTACGGCGAGTCCGGGCCGCCCACGCCCTCGAGCAGGTCGGCCTGGCCCACCGCGCCCACCACCGCCCGCCTCAACTCTCCGGCGGCGAGCGCCAGCGGGTCGCCATCGCCCGCGCCATCGTCGGCGAGCCCACGATCGTGCTGGCCGACGAGCCCACTGGCAACCTCGACACCCACACCAGCGGCGAGATCATCGACCTGCTACGCGAACTACACGACGGTGGGGCGACGATCGTGGTCATCACGCACGACGCCGGCATCGCCGCGTCGATGGGACGGCGCGTCATGCTGCGCGACGGTCGTATCGAGTCCGACGGCCGGCGCACACGAGCCCGTGCCGGCGCGAGTCAACGGTGAAACCCCGGGACGTCCTGCGGACCAGCTCTCAGGGGCTGGGCGCCAAACGCAGTCGCGCGGTGCTCACCGCCCTCGGCATCGCCATCGGAATCGGCGCCATGGTGTCGGTGGTCGGCATCTCGTCATCAAGTCGGGCCGATGTGCTGGCCCAACTCGACCGGCTCGGGACCAACCTGCTGCAAGTGGCGCCCGGCCAGACCGTGTTCGGCCAGAGCACACAGCTGCCGGTCGAGGCGCAGGCCATGATCCGCCGCATCGCCCCGGTGCAGTCAGCGGCCGCCACCCGGACGGTGGCCACCACGGTGCGCCGCAACGACAAGATCGACATCGAGGAGACCGGCGGGATCGCCGTGGTGGCGACCGAGCCCCAACTGCTGGCGACCGTCGGCGGCCGGCTCCATCGCGGCCGGTTCCTCAACGCTGCCAGCGACCGCTACCCGGCGGTGGTGCTCGGCGCCACTGCGGCCCAGCGCCTCGGCATCGATTCGCTCGAAGCCCAGCCCCTCGTCGACGTGGGCGGGCACTGGTTCGGCGTGGTCGGGATCCTCGACCCCGTGCCGCTCGGCCCCGACATCGACCGGTCGGCCCTGATCGGCTACGACGTGGCCAAGACGCTGTTCAACATCGACGACTCCGCCTCCACCGTGCGGGTGCGCACCGATCCCCACCAGGTCGAGGCCGTGCGGGCCGTACTCGCCGCCACCGCCAACCCCCAGGCGCCGGCCAACGTGACCGTCACCCGCCCGTCCGATGCGTTGGCCGCCCGGGCCACAACGGATAAGGCACTCACCGCCCTGCTCCTCGGCCTTGGTGCGGTGGCGCTCCTCGTCGGTGGCGTCGGCATCGCCAACGTTATGGTCATCGCAGTACTCGAGCGACGCACCGAGATCGGCCTGCGTCGGGCCTTGGGCGCTACACGGGTCGATGTGCGTGTGCAGTTCCTGGTCGAGGCCGTGCTGCTATCGGCGTTGGGCGGGCTGGCCGGGGTGGCCCTCGGCAGCGCCATCACCGTGGGCTACGCGTCGGCACGCGGGTGGACGATCAGCGTGCCCCTGGCAACCCTGGCGGCCGCGGTGGGCATCTCGCTGATACTGGGCGCCCTTGCCGGGCTCTATCCCGCTGCGCGAGCGGCCCGACTGGCGCCGGCAGAGGCGATCCACGAGGCCTAGGGCCGACACATCGGCACGTCCGAGCAGAACATCACGCCGGAACACGCGGCTGCACGCCGCTCATGGCCGTAGCCGCGGCCCGTTAACAAGAGGACTTGCCTCCTTGCATGTCGAAGGGTGCGGCGGTGATCCGACCGCCGGTCCGGAGCAAGCGACGCGCGCTCCTGTGCGCCACCGTGGTGCTCGGCATGGGCGCCGCGGCCCTGGCGACCGTGCCGACGGCCGGGGCGCAGACGACGGCGGGGGTGCCGCCGCCCACCTATCAGGCGGACGACTACGCCCAGGGACAGGCGCTTTCGATCCTCCCGGCCGGAGAGAACGGCCTTGTGAACGCGCCCCAGGCGCTCGCGTTCGAGTTGCGCGGGACGCGGCCACCGAACAGCGACGACCAACTGGCCAAGTACGCCAACCTCCTCTACGCCCCACCCAACCTGGACGACAGCCAGCTGAGCGCCTACTACAACGACGAGTCATTCGG
>DASZJL010000123.1:0-19121 GCA_035948135.1 Acidimicrobiales bacterium
GCTGGCATCAGCACTGGTCTGGTGATGCCCGGCTTCTTCGAGACCGAGGGCCTCACGCTCGAGGGGACCACGATCGACGGCGACATCCCCCCGAACGACATCCCGATGCTCGTGGAGGGCGCCGGCCCCGCAGCACCCGGCTCCATCGGCGACACGGTCGCGTTCATGCTCGGCCTCCCCGAGGGTGTCGCCATCAACGAGGTCGTGGTCCGCCCGACCGGCCAGCTGGCTCCCTAACCCTTCTGGCAGAACGTCAGGGTTTCGGGCTGCAGCGGCCGCCGTTTGCCGGCGGGCTCACGTCGGGGCGGCCGGACTGAGCGCTCTCCCAGCCGGCCCAGATACCGGGGAAGTAGGGACCGGGCTGGCCGGCCTTCTCGTACTGGCCCTGCGGGTCGTACACCTTGGCCTCGGCGTACGGGTACGGGCACGCGACCGACGTCGCGGACCCGCTGAGGCGCATGGCGGCGAAGCCGGCGCCGTAAGCGAGATACGCGACGTTGAGGATCGCGAACATCACGACGAACGTCCCCAACGCGGGCCGGGCGCGGAAGGCCCGCACGCGCTGGGCGAGCTTCTCGGCCTTCGTCTTTCCGGTGTCGTCCCGGTACAGGAGCATGCCGGCCGGGATCATCACCAACGTGACGAGCGACGACTCCCACAGCAGCGGGAACTGGTACGGCTTGCCCGCCCACAGCGAGCCGAACGGCACGACCTGCGAGTAGATGTACAGCCCGGTCCTGATGCAGAAGATCTCGAGGACCATGTCGTAGACGAACCCGATGACATAGATCAGCGGGATCAGGCTGATCAACGGGTGGCGCCACACGAATGATTCGAGCGGGCGGCGCGCCTGGACGCGGCGCAGGATCCAGATCGCCGGCAAGGCGGGCAACACGTAGAACGTGGCGTAACCCAGGACGATGAACGGCTCGACCGTTGGCGCAAGCGACACCAGCGGCCACGTCTCCGGCCAGTGCGTGAGCTGGGGGTTGTAGACCGCGTACGGCGCCCAGTTCATGACCGGGTCGAGCCAGACCAGCGCCGTGGCCGCCATCGCCATCAGCAGCAGCGGGTGCTTCGGGTACCGCTGCCAATACACGGCGATGACCGCGACCAGGATGATGAGCATCGCGGCCAACCCGAGCTCCTGCATCACGATCCAGTCGGGCTTGCCGAAGAGAAACTCCACCGGTCGGGGCGCGCCCTGCACGGCTCGGTTGGCGATGCGCTCGGCCACGGCGCCGCGATGGATGTTGTAGAGCACGCCGATGACCGCGACCTGCAACACGGTCCCGAGCGGGATCAGCGCCCACAGCGGGAGGGGCAACCGCCGGCCGCGCCTCGGCGGCGGCGCGGGCGGGGGGGCTTCGGTGAGCCGAGTGGTCGTCGTGGCCATGGTCAGACGTCGCCGAAGCGAGCCACCAGATGCGAGTGCTCCCCGTCGGGATCGAGCTGCCGGGCCACCAGGTAGCCGGCGCCCATCCAGCCCCGGTGCGTCCAGTTGCCGAAGGAAATGCGTGTGCCCGGCGCGCCCCCTGCGGCCGGCACCATCTTCACCCGTTCGAGCGCGTCCCTCACGCCGCGCGGCGTCAACGGGTGGGCGTCGGCGAAGGCGTGCAGCAGGGCCGTGGCGAAGTCACGGTTCATCAGCGGGACGACCCACTCCGGCCGGCGACCGTAGGCGGCCTCGAACTTGTCGAGGAAGGCCTGGCCCACGAGGTTCTCCTCGTCGTACTGGTCGACGCCGGTCCATCCGAGCATCGCCTTCCAGAGGGCGTCGTGGAACCACGCGTTCTGGAACGCGGTCCCCATGAACCGGGGCGGATCCCACTCCAGCGCCTCGAGTGTCGGGTTGACGTAGAGGACGCTCAGCCCGAACCCGCAGTGCACGAACGCCGTGGCCTTCGCTTCGTAGAAGCTGCGAACGGCCGCCTCGGCGTCGTTGGCTGCGATCTGGGCGATCCACTCCTCGGCCACGATGCGGATCCCGTGGGACTTGCAGGCCTTGCGGAAGTTGCGCAGGTAGGTGTCGCCGACCAGCGACGACTCGACGAGGGCGCCGACCTCGGTGTGGCCCTGCGCCGCCAGCAGGTCGGCCCAGAAGATCGGCTCGTCGGTGAGCGACCCCTGCGGCAGAGAGAACGTCCACTCCCCCAGCCAGTCGTCGGAGCCCGACATGCTGATGGCGGGCACGTGGAACCGCTCCTCGATCGCCTCGCGAACGGCGGTGCAGTTGTCGCTGATCGCCGGCCCGAAGACGGCGATGCATCCCTCGTCGACGAGCTCGGCGAACCCGTCGATCACCGCTTTCACCGAGCCCTTCGGCAGACCCCAACGCTCGCGCTTGATGATCTCGACCGGCCGGTCGATCATCCCCGATTCGAGACCCTCGTTGAACACCAGCTCGAACGGCAGGAAGAAGTCGTCCAGCCGCTCTTTCGGGTGATCCTCGGGGACCTGCCAGTCCATGAGGATGCCGAGCTTGATCGGCTCCGCGTGACTCTCGAAACCTGACATTTGTTCCGACGCTAACGGGCCGGTCGCAGATGCGTCAATCGTCGGTCGCGAGGTAGGCGTCGATCATCTCGAACAGACCGGCGGTCACGACCGGGTCGTCGGTGAGCGGCCCCGCTATCGCGGCGCGTGCCGCGTCGACCACGGTCAACCCCTCGCCGACCAGGCGGCCGGCCGCGATCAGTACGCGGGTCGACGCCACCTCGCGCAAACCGGCGTTCTCCAGCCGCCGCATGGCCTGGCCGAGGCGGACGAGCTGGGCGGCCAAGTCGGGTTCGATGCCGGCCTCGTGGGCGACGACCTTCTCCTCCACGTCGGGCGGCGCGAAGTCGAGCTCGATGGCCACCATGCGCTGGCGGGTCGAGTCCTTCAGGTCCTTCAACACGCTCTGATACCCCGGGTTGTAGGAGACGACGAGGCAGAAGCCGGGGGCGGCGTCGAGCGTCTCGCCAAGGCGGTCGATGGGCAGCTGCCGGCGATGGTCGGCCAGCGGGTGGAGGACGACCGTCGTGTCCTGTCGGGCCTCGACGATCTCGTCGAGATAGCAGATGGCGCCCTCGCGCACGGCTCGCGTCAGGGGCCCGTCCACCCACGCGGTGTCGCCGCCGTGCAGGAGGTAGCGCCCAACTAGATCGGCTGTCGTCAGGTCGTCGTGGCAGGCGACGGTGATGAGCGGACGCTGCAGGTCGTAGGCCATCGCTTCGACGAAGCGCGTCTTGCCACAGCCGGTCGGGCCCTTGAGCAGCACCGACAGGCCCTGCCGGAAGGCCGCGGTAAAGACCTGCTCCTCGTTGCCGACCGGCACGTAATACGGCCGCATCCCGCCGCTGCTCACGCCGTTCTCCTCTCTACGGCCAAACGCTCGCGCGTGCGTTCCCTGCGCTGCGAGGCGGTGCGCTGCACCTCAGCCGATTTGAGTGCGGACTGGAATAGCCGCCCGACCACGTCGGCCAGTTGGTCGGCACGCGGGATCGTGGCGTGCGCAGCCGTCCCGAACACTCGCCGCAGGTCCGCGGGGTCCGTGCCGGCACCGATGCTCAGGCACAGACAGCCGGTCCCCCGCCGCCGGGCCTCGGCCAGGGCGCGGCGGGCGTCGGCCTCGCCGTAGGAACCCTCGTAGCCGTGGTCGTAGGCGAACCCGTCGGAGAGGACCACAAGCAGCCGCCTCGATGTGCCACCGTCGTGTTCGAGCACCCATGCACCGTGCCGGATGGCGGCGCCGACGCGCGTGTAGGCCCCTGGAGTGAGACCGCCCACTCGTCGCATCACCATCGCGTCGAGGCCGGCGTCGAACCGCTTCAGCGGCAGCATGTGCACCGCCGCCCGGCCTTGGGAGCGGAAGGCGTACAGCGCCACCCGGTCGCCGAGCTCGTGCAGCGCCATGGTGAGCGCAGCCGCGGCGGCGCGCTGATGCTCGTGCACCGCTACCCCGGTCGCGCTGGGCTCACCGGCCGAGCCGGAGACGTCGAGCAGGACCAGCACGGACAGGTCCCGGCGAGCGCGCACGCTGTCGATGTAGAGCGTCTCGTCGGCCGCCGATCCGGCGAGGAGCTCAACCCGGGCCTCGACGGCCGCGTCGACGTCGATGTCATCGCCCTGCAGCTGCCGGTGCCGGCGCTCGAGGTCGGTGCCCAGGTGGGCAAGCGGCCTGCGCAGAGCCCGCGTGCCGATGGCCACCTCGAAGGGGCGAGCGGCTGAATCGGCCTCGACCTCGATCACCGTGCACCACTCGTGGCGGTAGCGCCGCTGAAACACGTCCCACTCGGGATAGGTGACGCCGCGTCCGGTCGCAGTGCCGGAATCGTCGGCCACGGTGGCGCGCGCCGCGCTCACCGCGACGGGCCGGCCGCCGCCCCGGGACCGCCGCGAGACGTGAGTCGGCTCGTCGGCGCCGGGCTCCCCGCGCTCGCTCGACGACGACCGTGTGTCGCTCAGCAAGCGCTTCAACAGGCGGCCGATGACGCCGCCTCCACCGACCGGGCTCGAGAAGTCGAAGACAAGCCGTTCGTGCTCGTCCGCCTCGCCGTCATCGAGCTCTCGAAGGACTTCCTCGCGGTAGCGCCTGGGGAGATGTTGGGCGGCGGCCTCGACAACCTGCTCGTCGACAGCTCGTATCTCCCTCGGGCGGATGGTGCCGAACAGCGCGGGCGGATCGTCAATCTGCTCGGCCCGGCTGTTGGCCAGCGCGAGCGACGCGCGGGGCGAGTCGCTGCGCGCCGCGAGGCTCCGGTCGATGAGCGAGCGCACCGAGGGCGGCAGCAACAGCTCGTTGGCAGCGAGGGCGCGATGGCCTTCGACGGCGAGGTACCGCTGGATCCCGGCGGCCCGCCTCGGCAACTGGCTGACGATGTCCGTAGCCAAGCTCCCGGCCCCGAGCAGCGAGGCCTGCGCGGCGATGGTGCGCAATTGATCCGCCGGACTCGAGTCGGCGTCGATGAAGACCGTGGCGCCGTCGGTCCACGCCGCCTGACCGGCATCGACTGGCGCCACCTCCAGCGGGCGCCCAGCGATGGCCGACGCCAGCAGCCCGAAGCGCCCAAGTCCTTCGTCTCCCATGCTGAGCCAGAACACTAATTCGCCGGCCTCCGGACCAATTGTTAGGTTGCGGACATGATCGACTTCAGCCGACAGGTCGTGATCGTCACCGGCGCCGGACGAGGGCTCGGTCGGCTCTACGCCCGCGACCTCGCGGCGCGCGGGGCGTCCGTCGTCGTCAACGACGTCGGCGGCAGCATGAAGGGCGACGGTGCCGATGCGAGCGTGGCCGAACAGGTCGTCGCCGAGATCGAGGCGAGTGGTGGCGTCGCCGTCGCCTCCCACGACTCGGTCGCCACCGAAGAGGGCGGACAAGCGATCGTCGACACGGCCGTCGACAGCTTCGGCCGCCTCGACGCCGTCGTGAGCAACGCCGGCATCTTCAACACATTGCCGTTCGATGAGCTCACATCCGCGGAGTGGCGACGCATGCTCCAGGTCCACCTCGACGGCGGCTTCTATCTGAGCCAGCCCGCGTACCGAATCATGAAGGCGCAGGGTTACGGCCGCTTCGTGTTCATCGTCTCCTCGGCCGGGCTCTTCGGCCAACCCAACTCTGCGCACTACGCGGCGGCGAAAGCCGGTCTCATGGGCTTGGCCAACGTCATCGCCATCGAAGGCGCCGAACACGGCATCCTCGCCAACACGGTGCTGCCGTTCGCCTTCACCCGAATGGTCACCGAGACCGTCGGCCGCGGCGACGAGCTCCGCGAGCAGTCAGGTTTCCTGCGCTCGATCGAGCCGGATCTCGTCGTGCCGATCGTCGTGTATCTGGCCAGCCGGGCCTGCGACTTCACCCACCAGAACTACTCGGCCTGCGCCGGTCGCTTCGCCCGAGTCTTCGTTGGCCTCGCCGACGGCTGGGCCGCAGAGCCGGGCCGCGCACCAACCGCCGACGACATCGTCACCCACCTCGACGACGTCTCGGCCACCGAGCCCTTCACCATCCCAACATCGATCTTCGACGAGGTCGCCGGCATCTGCGCCCGCTACGGCATCACCGCGTAGTGCCGTGGTGTATCGGCTAAGACCGTGGGGCCGCGCCTCGTAGGACGGTGTCGCGGGCGAGGGCGTGGGCGTGGCGGGTCCCGGCCGTGCGCACGATCGTCTCTGGCGTCAGCAACAGCTCGTACAACGACCGGGCCCGGGCGTCGGCCGACGTCCCCTCCATACGGACCTCCCCGGCCTTCTCGCCCGCCGCGAGCAGCGCCTTCAGCTGCTGCAGCTGGCGCCCCAACGACAGGCCGAGATCGAGCGAACTCGGCGGTGACTGCCGGAGCCACGCGAGCTGGATGTTGAACTCCTCGCTGAAGCGGTCGAGGACGTTGATGTTGACCCACATGAGCGCGTCCAGCTGCTCCAACGGCGACGCACCCGAGCCCACCACCGCATCCCAGGCCGTCGCGAAGTGACCAGTGTACGACTGCATGATCGAGAGCAGCAGCTCGTCCTTCGAGCTGAACATCCGGTACACGGTGCCGGTGCTGAGGCCGGCGGCGGCGGCGATGTCCCTGATCGTCGTCGCCTCGTACCCCCGCCGGCCGAACTCGGCCCGGGCGACGGCACGCACATGGACGACGCGGTCGTCGTCGTCCTCGCCGTCGGCCCACGTGGCGATGACCTGGCGCGCGGCCTGCATGGCGGCCGAGCGGTCGAGCGCCGTCTTGGCCGGGGCGCGGACGGCGACGCCGTGCAGGAACACGCGGCACTTCTGCGCGGGGAGGTGGTGGGCAGCCTGGCTGCGGTGGAACACCCCGACGCCCACGTGGAGCATGCTCTGGCAGATCCGCTCGGCGAGCAGCTGCAGGTCGATGGCAGAACGGATCTCGCCGCTCTGCCGCCCGTTCTGGAGGATCTCGAACATGGCGGCGTAGATGGCGGTGGGCGTCTGGCGGGCCAGCTCGGCCAGCTCCTCGCCCGCGTTGGTCGGAGGTTCGTAGAGCGTCAACAGCAACGCGGCGCGATGCCGGACCGCGCACGAGGCGATGGCCTCACCGAGCTCGACAACTCTCGCCTCCGCCGGCCTCGGATCGAGCTCGTGGAGCGCGTCGAGCGCCTCCTTGGCGACCCGGTCGAGGTCGTCCTGGTAGCGGCGGACGAGCTCGACGATGATCGCTTCCTTCGAGTCGAAGTGGTGGTAGAGGCTGCCGGGCAGGATGCCGGCCGCGTCGGCGATCTCCTTGAGCGACGTACGCAGGCCCGACGAGGCGAAGAGCGACGCCGCCGTCTCCAGGACCTCCTCGCGGCGGGCGCCGTCGGTCGTCATTGCGCCAAACGGTAGTGAACGCCGGACCAAACGTTTGCCACCCGCGGCTGTGACCAAACCTTCGGTCCGTTGCTAGGGTGACGCCCATGGCGGAGGAAGCCCACACCGCGGACCTCCTCGGCGTGAACGCCGAGCTGGCCCGCAACCCCCAGCCGACGTACCAGAACCTCTTGGAAGGCTCACCGGTCCTCCGGGTCGACGGCGTGGGCGTGATCGCCAGCTCCCGCGCCGCGATCGACGAGATCCTGCACGACCCCGCGACGTTCTCATCGAGCATGTCGGCGACCGACCTCAAGACGCGTCGCCCGCTGATTCCCCTGCAGACGGATCCGCCGGCCCAACGCACGTACCGCAAGATCCTCGACCGCCTGTTCGCGCCCCAGAAGATGAAGCTGCTCGAGGAGCCGGTCGCGGCGCTGGTCAACGAGCTGATCGACACGTTCGTCGACGAGGCGGAGGTCGACTTCGCCAAGCAGTTCTCGGTGCCGTTCCCCTCCCAGGTGTTCATCACCATGTTCGGCCTGCCCCTCGACGAGCTGCCGATTCTGTTGGCGATGAAGGACGGCATCATCCGGCCTCAGCACGTGGTCGGCCAGCCGCTGGGCCACCCCGATACCGACGCTCACCAGCAGGCCACCGCCGACTCGATCTACGCCTACTTCGAGAAGCTGCTCACCGAACGCGCCGGCGTCAGGGGCGACGACCTGATCAGCCAGCTCCTCGACGCCGAGGTCGACGGCGACCGGCTGAGCCAGGACGAGATCGTCGACATCTGCTTCCAGCTGGTCATCGCCGGCCTCGACACCGTGTCGGCATCGCTCGACTGCTTCTTCGGCTACCTCGCCCAGCACCCCGAGCAGCGCCGGCGGCTCGTTGCGCATCCCGAAGCCATCGCCCAGGTCGTCGAGGAGCTGCTGCGCTGGGAGACGCCGGTCATGGCCGTGGCCCGCATCGCCACCCGCGACTCCGAGATCGCGGGCTGCCCGGTCCACGCCGGCGACCAGGTCATCGCCCTCATCGGCGCCGCCAACGTCGACGAGAAGGAGTTCGCCGACGCCGACGTCCGCTTCGACCGCGACGTCAACCGCCACCTGGCCTTCGGCGGCGGGATCCACCGCTGCCTCGGCTCGCATCTGGCCCGGCTCGAGCTCCGCGTCGCCCTCCGTGAGTGGCACCGCCGCATCCCCGAGTACCGGCTGAAGCCAGGCGTCGAGCTCGACTTCACACCCGGGATCCGGTCGGTGGACTCCTTCCCGATCCTCCTCGGGTAAGGACGGCGACCTGTTACAGCTCGATCCCGCCCGCGTCGGTCACACGGGCGTCGGTCACGTCCATAACGGTGTCGAGGTTGTCGGCGATGTCCTCGGCGGTGAGGGGCTGCTTGTTGATGCCCTGGGTGTGGACGACGGCCAGCCTTGCGACGCCACCCATCCCAACCTGCAGGACCTCGCCGGTGATCGGGCAGGACTCGTGAGCCAGGAAGGCGGCGGCCGGGGCGCACAGCTCCGGCGGCATGCTGGCGTTGATCGCCTCCATGTCGGCCTTCGGGATGGAGAGCATCTCCGACAAGGCGTCGGAGCTGGATGCCGACATCCTGGTGTACGCCCGGGGCGCGATGGCGTTGACGCGGATGCCGTGCGCGGCGCCCTCGGTCGCGAGGTTGCGGGTGAGCCCGAAGATCGCGCCTTTCGCGGCCCCATAGCTCGTGAGCTCGGGGATGCCGCCCAACATGGCCTCGGACACCGTGTTCACGACGCGCCCATAGCCGGCGGCGATGAAGCGCGGCCACGCGGCCTTGAGCACGAACAGGGTGCCGAAGAACTGGACGTCGAACATCCGGCGGAACTGCTCCAGGCTGAGGGTCTCGAAGCGAGCGGGGTCGTGAATGCCCGCGTTGTTGACCACGGCGTCGAGGCGCCCGAATGCGTCGATGGCAGTATCGACGATGGATGCCGCACCGGCTTCTTCGGCTACCGACGCGTAACTCGGCACGGCCTCGCCCCCGGCATCCCGGATCTCAGCCACGACTTCGTCCGCCGGCGACGACGAGGATCCGCCGCCGTCGATGCCGGCGCCGAGGTCGGCCACCACGACTCGGGCACCCTTGGCGCCGAGGAGCTGGGCATGACTCCGCCCGATGCCGCGGCCCGCCCCGGTGACGACCACGACCCGGCCGTCGAAGCGCAGCTCTTCCATGATTGGTCTCCTGCCCACGTGCGGACCGACTATTTGGTTCGTACCCTAATCCTCGGTTAACGTTCGCGCCGGAACGATGAGGCCTTCCCAGGAGTTCCGGTTCTGGGCTCGACGGGCGCCTGCGGGCGAGCGTGTCGCAGCCGGAATAGCGACGCTCGTCGTCCTCACCTTGGTGGTCTGGCTGGTCATCCCCGGGTCCGAGAAGGGCACGACGAGTCTGGCGGCGAGCGGCGGAGGCGGGGCGACTGACACCGCCGGAGGGCCATCGGACACCGCCGGAGGAACCACCGCGGCGGGTGCCCAGGGCGCGGCCTCAGCCGCGACCGGTTCGGCGGCAGGCCGAGCGGGCGGGCCCTCTGGGGCTTCGTCCGGACAAGGGGCGGGGGCGGGCACGTCGAGCGGGAGCGGCCCTGTCGGCCCGGGGTGTCCGCCGGTCGCGGCCGGCACCAAGGGTGTCTCCGCGAGTCAGATCAAGATCGCCGTGATGCTCGTCGACATCGCCGGGCCCGCCGCGGACAGCACGTTCGGCATCGCTCCACCGGCACAGCAAAAGGCCGACTACGACGCGCTCATCGACTCGTTCAACAAGGCGGGAGGGATCGCCTGCCGCAAAGTGGTTGCCCAGTACTACCAAGTCAACCCGGCCGACCAGAACGACCAGCAGGCCAAGTGCCTCACGGCGGTGCAGGCACAGCCCTTCGTCGTCGTGGACCCGGGCTCGTACTCGTTCACCAGCCCCATGTGCTTCCCCCAGCACCGCGTGCCCTACTTCGGCGGCTTCTTCAACACGATCGGTCAGAGCCGCGACGGCTACCCGTATCTCTTCAACCTGGGCAACTACGACCACCTGTACCGGGACACGGCGCTGGGCTTCCGCGATCGCGGCGCCTTCGACCCGGCCACGGGCTTCAAGAAGCTTGGTCTCATCTACCGGGACTGTCACAAGGAGCTGGTCGACCAGGAGCTCGCGGCCCTTCACCAGGCGGGACTTCAGGACAGCCAGATCTTGAGCTACGACTTCGGCTGCCCGTCGGCGTTCGCGTCGCCCTCCGACATACAACAGGCGATTCTGAAGTTCAGGTCCGCCGGTGTCACCCACCTCACCGGCGTCTATGTGTACGGCGACCTCGCCAACTTCACCAACGTGGCGCAGCAGCAGGGCTTCAAGCCGCAGTACCTCCTCGCCGACGAGGGCATCATCGCCATCTCCTACGGCAACCTCCGACCCAACCCCGCCAACATCGCCAACGCCCTGGCCATCACCTCGGGCCGCTACGCCGAGGAGCGGACGCCGGGGCTGACCCCGACACCGGGGACCGCGGCGTGCGACGCCATGTACGCGGCCCACGGGCTCCCGCCGACGTACAAGGTCGACCCCGAGGCCGGCAACGCATGCAATGAACTGTGGATGATCAAGGCGGGTGCCGAGCACGCGCCGGTCCTCAGCGCCGAGACCCTCGCCGTCGGTCTGCAACGAACGAAGTCGATCGACTTCTCGTATCCGAACGGCCCGAACGACTTCAGCGGCTCACAAGTGACCTTGGGCGGCGAGTTCTGGCGGGTGACGCAGTACGTCCCCGACTGCAGTTGCTGGCGGGTCATCGACCCGACCTTCCACCCGAACCATCCCTGAGACTCCCTATGCGTGCGATCCTGTGGTCTCGGTCGCGCGGCTCGACGCGGATCGGGGATCAGGATGGGCGCAGACACGATTCAGGTGGAAGAGCAACGCGACGTTGTCATCATCGGCGCGGGCGTGGCCGGCATCAGCTGCGCGCTCGAATGCTTCGACATCCAACTCGACACTGTGGTGTTCGAGGCCGACGAACGCCCAGGAGGCCAGCTGGTCGAGATCACGCACCCGCTGCACAACGTCGCAACCGGCTCGTTCGCCGACGGCTCCATCCTTCGCGACTCTTTCGAGGAGTCGGCCGCGATCCTGGGCGACCGACTGCGCCTGTCACACCCCGTCACGCGCGCCGACCTCGGTGAGCGTTGGGTCGAAGTCGATGGCGCGCGCATCCGAGGAAAAGCGTTGGTGTTCGCGACCGGCACGCGGGCACAACAGCTCCCTGCGGCGACGGAGGGTGCCTACGGAGGTGACGTCACCTATCACCTCGAGGCGCGGCCGGGTCAATTTGTCGGGCGCGACGTCGTCGTCATCGGCGGCGGCGACAGCGGAACCCTCGACGCTCTCGAGCTGGCCGCAGCCGGTTCGCGGGTGACGCTGGTCCACCGCGGCGCAGCACTCACGGCGCGCCACGACGTCGTCGAGCGGGTACACGACGAGCCGCGCATCGAGGAGCTGGCCGGTTGGGAGCTCGACGCCCTGGAAGGAGGCGACCGACTCGAGGGAGTGACGCTCGTTCGCCGAGCCGACGGGCATCGCCAGCGGGTGGCCGCGGGCGGACTCGTCGTGAAGATCGCGCGTACGCCTCGGACGGAGCTCCTTCGAGACCAGGTCGAGATGGACCCGGCCGGCGCCATCGTCGTCGACCGGGAGACGCGCACGTCGCGCGACGGCGTGTTCGCCGCAGGCGACGTCGTCGCCGGTGCCTACGCCCGCGTTGCAGCCGCACTGGGACAGGGCTCGCTTGCCGCCCGATCGGTGCTCCGATACCTGCAGAACCGGGTCTGATGGCTGCCCTGGCCGATGTACCTTCCGTGGAGACCGTGGTGGACGCATTCCGCCGGGCGTCCCGCGGGCCGACGAACAACCCCTCGGGCGGGGTGCTCGGGCTGCTGCTCGCGCTCCACCACAACAACATCGTGCAGTGGAGCCGTGAAGACGCAGCTCGCGGCGACGACGCCGATGACAGCACGGTCGCAGGCGTCAAGCGAGATATCGACGCCCTCAACGCCAAGCGCCACGAGCTCGTCGAGGCCGTCGACGCCGCGCTGGCGGCCACCCTCGACCAGCAGCCGACGGCACCGCCCGCCACGGAGAGCCCGGCGATGGTGTTCGACCGCCTGTCGGTGCTCGTGATCCGGTTGCACTTCACCGAAGACGCCGCTGTCATGGACGGCGGCGATCGCGATCTCTACGCGGCGCGCCTGCCCATCCTTCAGGAGCAGCTCGCGCTACTGCAAGAGGCGCTGGAAGCGCTCCTCGAGGATGTGCGGGCCGGCCGCAGGCGGTTCCTGCCCTATCAGAGCCTCAAGCTGTACCGCTCGCGTACAGCCGGTAACCACCCCGGTTGAAGCCGTACAGGAGGTGGTCGCCGAGGGCGGCGGCATGGGCGATGCCGAGTGACGCGTCGGCGATGGCGGCGCTCGTGCCGAGCAGCGAGCCGTCGCAAGTGTCGAAGGTGTAGAGCTGGCCCCTTCGCCCGATGCCGCACAACGTTCCCCCGACGAGGGCCAGGGGAACGCCGCCATTGCCCCAAGCCAGGTCCTCCGCGAAGCGACCCCGCACCCGCACGTGCCCGTTGGACGCGTCGAGGGCCGCGAAGCCGCCGCCGTGGAGCGCTTCCCAGTCGTAGTCGTCGATCGCGTTCACGACGCGGTCGGTGCCCGCCGCCCAGACGCACGCGCCGTCCCAGAGGACCATGCTCGGCTCAAAGTCCACGTCGACCGTCCAACGCGGTGGGCCGAGCCCGTCGACAGTCGCCGGAACGAGGCCGACCTTCCCTCCGCCGCCGAACGCAAGGCACTCGGCCGCGCCGTCCAGGAACGATGCGAGCGCAGTCACCATCCCGTGGGCTTCCAGCTGTACGCGCGTTGCCAGCGGGCCGGCGTCGTCTCTCGCAGACAGGCGCTCGGTGATGAACAGCCCCGGGGCACCGTCTTCGCGGGGTCGCGATCCCGCGATGCGATCGCCGAGAACGACGGCGCGCTCCACGTCGGCCATGAGCGTGCGCGTCCACCGCGGAGCAACCCGTCGGAGCGGACCCGGTCGTCGGATGGCGTCGGCCGAGAAGGCGCGCAACATGCCGAGGTGGTTCAGTGTCACGACGAGGCCCGCGCTCGGGATCTCGAGGATGGCGTGGACGTCGAGGTCGTACTGGGAGGGCTCGTCCTCAACGAAGGCGGACTCGTCGAACACGGCGCGAGGGCGCATGTCGGCACCCGCGAAAATGACGTTGCGGCCAAGGTTGTTCCAGGCGAACATGCCATCAAGGGCTGCGACTCTCCCGATGCCGTGGGGCTGGGAATTGTGGACCCGGCTTTCCGGGTGTGCGTCGACCTCGACGCCGGTCGGTGCGCCTCTCACCGCGGCGCCGACGCCCGGCTGTCGCACCGCAGCACATCGTCCACTGCCGCAAGGACCTGCTCCGGCTGGACAGCGTCAAGGCAGCGTCCTCCCACGGGGCAGGCCCGCGGCTGCCAGCGAAAGCCGCGCAAGTCGACGCGGGCGTTGTGGGCGTACTCCTTGTCAACGGCCATGCAGGCGTCGTCGCACCGCTCGCCCACGACCGCGCGCGCGTGCGGCCAAGGGCGGACGAAGACCGCCGGGGCGCGGCAGATCGTGACCGTGGGCGTCCCTTGCTGCACCGCGAGATGCGTCAGCCCGGTGTCGATCCCGATGACGGCGCGGGCCGCGCCAACGACGTCGAGCGCATCCCCCGGCGAAGGCGCGTAGGCGGTCGGGATCCCCAGCGCCCGCATCTGGGCCGGCGGCTCGTCGCGAGCGACCAGTCGCACGTCAAGGCCCCGCGTTCGGAGCCCGTCCACGACTGAACCCCAACGCTCCGCCGACCACTGCTTCGACGCTCCGTCGGTTTCGGTCACCAAGAGAACAGAGGCACTCAGCTCAGGCCGCGGGACGGCGGCCAGCGGCGTCGGTCGTGTGAAGTCCGCGGGAATTCCGAAGTCCTCACAGATCCGGCCGAGAATGTCGTTGATCGTGAGGGCTCCGAACGCGTCCTCGAACTCCGCCGAGCCCCACCACCAGTCTCGTTGCAGGGGGTGATCCCGCAGGTCGACGAAACGCCCGTCGTGGCCGTCGCGGTCGAACGACTCCTCGCCGACCCAGCCGCGCAACCCCGCGATCCGATCGGCCAGCGACGCCTGAGCCTCCGACCTCGCGACGAGCCATGTCTCGACGCCTTCGCTCCGGCGACGGGCGATCAACGCCTGGATGGCGGGCAGCGAGACCACGAGATCGCCCAGGCCGAAGGAAACCGGCGCTACATACATGCGACTCACGCCGCGAGCACCCCCAGCCACGGCGTCAGGGCTGCGTGTAGTCCGTGACGTCCTCGACCTGCAGCTGCGAGAACGCGAGCCGGCGTTCGGCGCACTTGTTGCACCGGCCGCAGTGTCGCCCGCCCTGCGGATCGATGCACGAGAACGTATGCCCCAAGGCGAGGCCCCGGCCCAGCTCCAGCACGTCCGCCTTCGTCAGCGCCGCGAACGGCGTGACGACTTTGAACGGGTGGGACATGCCACGTTGCACGAGCGCGGCGAAGTCGTCGAAGAACTCACGGGAGCTGTCGGGGAATGGGTTCCCCTTCAGCGTCCCAAGCGCGATCGTGTGGACCCCGTGGAGCGCGCACCACACGCTCGGTTGGGCGAGCAGCAAGAGGTTCCGTCCCGGGAGGTACACCGCATCGTCGGCGGACCGCTCGTCGGGCACGGCCTCTCCCGAGACGCTCCAGTGCGCGCCGTACGTCGACGCGATCGGAACGTTCAGCACGGTAAGGGCCTCGGGCACGGGACTGGTGAGCGTGTCGAGGAAGCGGCGCAGATGGGCCTCCTCTGTCGCCTCCCACGCCAGACCGAAACGAACGTAGATCGGGTGGACCACGGAGCCCTGCCGCAGGAGCTCGGCGACCAGGATCGCACTGTCGAGGCCGCCGCTCGCCAGCACCGCGACGGCCGTCAGGGCTTGCCCCTGTAGACACATCCCGACGTGCACGTCTCGCGCACCACGACTTGGGACAGGTCTGAGATCGATGGGACCAGCCGGTCCCAGATCCAGCGGGCGAGGATCTCGCTGGTGGGGTTCTCAAGTCCCTCGATCTCGTTCAGGTAGTAGTGATCGAGCTGCTGCAGCACCGGCTTCATCGCGCAGCTGAGATCGGCGAAGTCGCGTATCCAGCCGGTCTCCTCACCGACGGGCCCGACGACGTGCACCGAGACGTTGAACGAGTGGCCGTGCAGGCGCGCACACTTGTGACCGGGAGGGACGTTCGGGAGGCGGTGAGCGGCCTCGAAGGTGAACTCCTTGAAGATCTCCACCGTGTCAGTGCACGCTATCGGTCGAGCAGACGGGCCGCGGCCGCGATGCGGTGGAGATCGTAGGGCGGGCTCACTCTGAGGACGAGGCGGTCGGCGCGGATCGCGGCAAGCGACGCGGCCGCCGATGGCTCGGCGGCAAGCCAGGCTTCGTCGAAGGCGTCATAGGCGGTGACAACGAATCGTTCCGGATCTCGGCCTGCGCGCGCGTTGGCATCGCGCGCCAGGTCAACCAGCTCGACCAGACGCGGGTGCGAAGCACGGGTGTTGAGACCGTCGCCGACGCGCCCGGCCAGCTCGGCCATTCTCGGGCCCCAGGCACCGATCACGATGGGGGGCTCAGGATCGGGCTCGAGGAACCCCGGGCTGTGCCAGAACCGCCGTAGCTCCGTGACGCACGATTCGACCTGCGCCCGGCGCACCGCATCCGGATCGACCGTGCGCCCGATCGCCTCCTGCTCACCCAGGTAGCGACTGTCCTGGCCCCCACCTGCGCCGAGCCCGAGCAGCAGGCGCCCGCCGGAAACCTCCTGGAGCGTGGCCGCCATCGTCGCCAGCAGGGCGGGATGGCGATTGGCCACGTTCAGCACGAGCGGGCCGAGCATGACGCCGGGAGCTGCGACCGCCAGCGCGCTCAAAACGGTCCAACACTCGAGGACGAACGGGGCGTCGTACACGCGTCCATCGAGGTGATCCAACGTCCAGATCCCCGCGAAGCCGGCGTCGATCGCGACCATCGCCGCGTCCTGCACCTCAGCCCAACGCGCGCCGAACGGGTCAAGGAGGAGGTCTACCTGCATGGAGCCTGCGGCCGTCATGCCATCTCCGCGACGCTACGTCTTCGGTCGCGACTTCTTCCGACTGCTCGCCGTGGCATCGTGGTTGTGGTCGGCCGCCCGCCACGCACGACAGTCGACGCACCAGGCCGGGAATGGCATGTTGCCTCGAAGGAAGTTCGCCTTGTGCTCGTGACAGAGAGGAGCGGGAGGCCCCGGTCGGTACTCCTCGTTCTCGATCGTGGGTGGGAACAACCCGTCGCGCGTCAACCTGCCGCAGATGGCACAGGGATGCTCAGGCGCTTCCACGAGGCCAACCTACGCCCGTCGCCCCGCTAGCACTCTCGCTGACACCTCAGACGAGGGGGTGCTCCTCCGCCAGCCACAGCGGCGAGCGGGCCAGGTCGATGAATCGGCGCTCGTCTTGACCATGGCCTCGACCGTAGAGAACACCGCCGCGCAGCCGGCGGATGTCGACATCGTTCTACGTCGTTCTACGTCCGGGAGTCGTCGGAGGATTGGTGTCGAGAGTCACTCGATCCCTGCGCCGCGTCGGCTCGTAGATCCGACCGACGTCACGCCATCGGGCGGGACTTCGGACACGGGGGCAGTGGATGAACTTCGCCGCGCAAGCAAAAGAGGGTCCCAGAATCGACGCCGACGGACTCCAGATTCGGGTCCTCAACCCGAACGACATCGACGAGATCGCGGCGTTGTTCGCTCGCCTCTCGTCGAGGTCGCGGTACCTCCGATTCATGTCGCCGGTCCGAACTGTGTCAGCCGGCATGCTCAGCTACCTCGCTGCGGTGGACCATCACAGGCACGAGGCCGTCGGGGCGTTCGAGGACGATCTGCTGATGGGCGCCATGCACTACTTCCAATCGGCGACCGACCCAACACGCGCCGAGATCGCCGGCGAGGTCTCCGACCCGTATCAGCAGCACGGCGTGGGAAGTCGTCTGCTGCGTGAACTGGGCGGGATTGCTCGTAGGAGCGGCATCACCCACTTCGATTCTCGGATGTTGGTCGAGAACACGGCTGCCATTTCAATGGTCCGCCACTTGGGCTGGCGGACTGCGGCCGCATTCGACGGTCCCGAGCTCGCAATCGCCATGACGATTCCTCAGGGTCCAATGCCGTGCGTGTGATCCGCCGTCTCAAGGCCGTCGGGGAGATCACGGCTTCTTACGGTCCGGGGAAAACCTCACGAAGCTGTTCGAGCGCCTGTCGGTCGCCGGCCACGGACGAGGGTGTGTGCTCGACGTCGAGACGGCCGTACACAAGACGGATGAACGCCTCAGCGGGCATCGTGAGCGTCGGATCTGACACCGCGTCCAAGACCGAGAAGTCGACCGTTTTCGTCTCGACCGTGACCGCGAAGGCGCGGTCCGGCTCTGAGGTTGCAATCGTGATCGTCCCCTCGGGCGCCACCGGCTGCGCCGTGTACCGGCCGATGAGATCGAGGTTGTCGATCACGAGGGCGACACCTTCGGGTGCAAGTGTGGCGGTCGGATCTAGGGAGACGGCCACGTCCCACTCGTGGAGCAAGTGCTCGTTCAGCCGAGCCCGCACGACCTCGTCCCAACCGAAGGTCACCGGACCTAGCGATACGGAGACCCGCGCCCGGTCGTCGGGACCGATGGACTCGAGCCGGCGCATGAACGTCCCGTCGGTCGCGACCCCATCGTCCGCCTTCGCTCGCGGCGACTTGTGGTCCCACTCGGCCCAGACGCCTTCCGCGAACTCGGGCGGCGTCTCTCGCCCGGCGAGGGAGTCGTCGAGGCGGCGCTCGAAGATGACGGCGCTCGAACCAACGTGAGAGAGCACGTCGGCGATGCTCCAAGCCGACGGATACGCCTGCTTGATTACGTCGTCGTCGGTGAGGGGCCGAACGAGGCCACCCAGACGGTCGACGGAGTTACGCAGCGCGCCGAGAGCGTCGGTCATCGCCATTTCAGCCTCCCTGGTGAGCGGATCTCATGTGGCTTTTACGAACGACGGTCGCAGGACCGACATTCCGCCCCACGACGAGCTCGCGCATTGCACCCGTGATTATTGGCGATGGCGTGGGCGTAGACGAGTGGCCGGCCGCAGAGCTACGACCTGCGAGGTCGAGGTCACGACCGGACGAGACGTCGGGACGCAGGAGCGCGTAGCCCACGACCGGGAACACGCCCGCCACGATGAGGTTGGGGCCAGGAGTCTCAGGCTCGGGACCATGGCCCTGGTCGGGGGCGAAACGGGCTGCGTCCCGTCGGGACGGCCGTCTCGGCCACCTCAGGCTCCCCGCGTCGGCGATGGGCGGAGCGCACAGCGGTGGTGACCGGGTCACTTCGCCCAGAGCGCGCGGCCGATTGACGAGAGCGCGCCATTTGCGGAGCGCATCTTCTTTGGGTGTCAGACGGTGATGACGACCTTGCCCGCGGTGTGGCCGTCGATCAGCTGCCGGATTGCCGCCGCCACCTCGCTCAGCGGGTATGTCCGACCGACGACCGGCGTGACCTTGCCGGTCAGCCCAGCATCACGACGCGGCCCTCAGGGCGAAGGGCGGGTACTCGTCGGTCAGCAGGCCGACGTATGCCTGCACGCGCAGGCTCCAGCGGGCGACGCCGACGAGGAAGTCACGGATGCGCTCGGGATACTCGCCGGTGATG
>DASZJL010000124.1:0-13892 GCA_035948135.1 Acidimicrobiales bacterium
AGGCGACGCCGACTCCTCGCCGGTCACGCGGTACGTCGGGCAGTGCGGCAGGCACAGCCCGCACGCACCGCACGACGCCAGCTCCCGGTCGTCGACATGCAGGGGCGTCTCGCTTCCGCTCACGCCGCCACCCGCCCGGGATTCAATCGACCACTCGGATCGAACGTCTGCTTGACTCGACGGTTGAGGTCGGCCACGCCCGGCGCGAGCTCACGGGTGGGCGCCGGGTCGACTGTGTGCACCACACCGACGCCGATCTCGGCCACGAACGAGCCGGTCAGGGCGCGCAACGCCGACGGGCGCACCGAGAAGCGGCCGCCGGTGGGGAGCGGCGGCGGCCCGTCGACTTCCGCGAGGCCGGCTACCCGGGCCTGGGCGTCGACGTCGGCCGGGTGGCCCTCGAGCAACAGCCACGTGGTCGTGCCGTCCCACAGGATCGACGAGGGCTGGTACAACCGATGGACGAGGTCGAAGGGTTCCGCCTCGCCCGCGAACCAGCGCGACACCGCCGGCCGCGGCCGGCAGCGAAGGACGACCTCGCCGAGGAACCCCAACGTGCCGAGGGAACCGACCAGCACCCGGCACAGGTCGAAGCCGCTGACGTTCTTGACCGTCGGTCCGCCGGCTTTGATCACGCGGCCGCCGGCGGACACGTAGCGGGCCTCAAGCAGCACGTCCCGCACCGGACCTTGGCGCAGGCGCCGGATCCCGCTGCGGCCGACCGCCAGCGTGCCTCCGACGGTGGCGCCCTCCGGGCCGTCCAACACGATGCCTTGCCCGTGCTCGCCCAACGCGGCGTCCAGTTCCGCGACAACGGTGCCCGCCCCGCAGCGCACGGTCATCTCGGCCGGCTCGAACTCGACGATGCCGGATGGCGCCCGCACCTCCCGCGCCGCGCCGTCGACAGGACCGCCAACCTCCCACTGCGTCCGCCCCCCGACCACGGTCACAGGTCCGTCGATGCCCACGTCCTCAGCAAACCGATCGAGGGCCCTGCCGCTCACGACAAAACCTCTCCAAGTTCGCGAGTTCGCTCCCTTTGTGCCTGCTCGCGGCACCAAGATCCAAACTTGGAGAGGTTTTGGGGGGCGCGACTCAAATCCAGGCCCCTTCGGGGATCTTCTGGAGGTCGCCGCAGCGCGAGCCGGCCGGCAGGACCTTCTCGGGGTTGGCCACGCCGTCGGGATCGAACGCTTCGCGTAGACGGGCCTGGGCGTCGAGGTCGTCGGCCGAGAAGATCAGCGGCATGTAGTCCCGCTTCTCCAGGCCGATGCCGTGCTCGCCGGACAGCACGCCGCCGGCCGCGACGCACGCCTGGATGATCTCCTCCCCCGCCGCCATCACTCGCTCGAGCACGCCGTCCGCTCGCCGGTCGAACACGATCAACGGGTGGAGGTTGCCGTCGCCGGCATGGAACACGTTCATCATCACCAGGTCGTAGCGCTTGGCGATGTCGTAGACCGCCGTCATCACGTCGACCAGCCGCGTGCGGGGGACGACGGCGTCGTGCAGGTAGTAGTTGGGAGCGATCCGAGCGATGGCGCCGAACGCCGACTTGCGTCCCTTCCACAGAAGGGCCCGCTCGGCCTCATCGGCGGCGACGCGCACGGTGCGGGCGCCGTGGGCGCGGCCCACCTGCTCGACGACCGACGCGGCCGCGTCGACGCCCGCCGGCAAACCGTCGACCTCCACCAGCAACACGGCCGCGGCGTCGCGCGGGAACCCGGCGTGCACGAAGTCCTCCACCGCCCGGGTGATCTCGGCGTCCATCATCTCGAGAGCGGCGGGCACCAGCCCCGCGGCGATGATGCCCGACACGGCGGCGGCGGCCGACTCCACCGACGTGAAGTCGAGCAGCAGTGTGCGCACGGCCGGCGGCAGCGGGGTGAGGCGCACGGCGATGCGGGTGGCGATGCCCATCGTGCCCTCGCTGCCGACGAACGCGCCCCGGAGGTCGTACCCCGACGGTTCGGGGTCGAGGCCGCCCAGCATCACGAGCGAGCCGTCGGGCAGGCACACCTCGATCGCCAGCACGTGGGCGCTGGTGACGCCGTAGAGCAGGCAGTGCGGCCCGCCCGAGTTGGTGGCCACGTTGCCGCCGATCGAGCACGACTGCTGGCTCGAAGGGTCGGGGGCGTAGTGCAGGCCCAGGTGGGCCACGGCCCGGCTCAGGTCAAGGTTCAGCACACCGGGCTCGACCCAGGCCACGCGCTCGTCGGCGTCGACCTCCAGGATCCGCGTCATCTTGGTGGTGACGATCACCACCGGATCCCCGACGGGCACGGCCCCACCCGCCAGGCCCGTTCCCGAGCCCCGGGGGACGAACGGCCGGCCGTGCTTCCGGCACACCCGCACGCAGGCCTGGACCTCGGCCGCGGTCAGCGGGAAACACACCACCTCGGCGTGCCCGGAGATGATCGACGCGTCGCGCGCGTAGAGGTCAAGCTCGAGGGCGGACGCCCGCACCCGGTCAGGCGCCAGCGCCTGTTGGAGATCGGCCACCAGCGCCGCTTGCATCGCGCCTCACCGTAGTTCCGGCCACATACGATGCAACGCGTGGCGGAGACCGACCTCCAGTTGCGCGACTACGTCGACACTGAGCGCGAGCGCATCGTCGACACACTCCTCGAGTGGCTCCGCATCCCCTCGATCTCGGCCCAGCCCGAGCACACCAGCGACGTGCGGGCCTCGGCCGAGTTCGCCGCCCAGCTGCTGCGCGACGCCGGCCTCGAGCACGTCGAGATCCTCGAGACGGCCGGCGCGCCATCCGTGTACGGCGACCACCTGCACGCGGGCGACGACGCTCCCTCCGCCCTCGTATACGGCCACCACGACGTCCAGCCGGTCGACCCCCTCGACCAATGGACGTCGCCGCCCTTCGAACCGGTCGTCGTCGGCGGCGAGTGCCGGGCGCGCGGCGCCATCGATGACAAGGGCCAGATGCTCTACGAGATCGAGGCCGCGCGCGGGCTCCTCGAGCGCGACGGCCGGCTCCCGGTCAACGTCAAGTTCATCGTCGAGGGCGAGGAGGAGGTCGGCTCCCCACACTTCGAAGACCTCCTGTGGCGGGAGAAGGAGCGACTGGCCTGCGACGTCGTCGTGGCATCGGACACGGGGATGTGGTCACGATCGGTGCCGTCCATCACCATGGGCATGCGGGGCAACGTGTGCTTCGACGTCACGGTGCGCACCGGCTCCATCGACCTCCACTCGGGATCGTTCGGCGGCGCCGTTCCCAACGCCGCCCATGTCATCGCCTCGATCGTGGCCGGGCTGCACGACGCCGACGGTCGGATCACCGTGCCCGGCTTCTACGACGACGTGCGGCCCCTCAGCGATGCCGAGGCGGCGGCCTTCGCCGCCCTCCCGCTGGACGAGGAGGCGTGGAAGCGCAACGCCGGCGTCGAGCGTCTCGAAGGCGAGAAGGGCACGACCCTCCTCGAGCGCATCTGGACCAGGCCGACCTGCGACGTAGTCGGCATCGGCGTGGGCTACACCGGGCCCGGAATCAAGACCATCATCCCCGCGGAAGGGAACGTAAAGGTCACCTTCCGGTTGGTTCCCGATCAGGACCCGGCGAAGGTGGCCGACGCATTCGAGGCCTGGCTCGCGTCCAGCGTGCCCGACGGGATCGACGTCGCCGTCAAACGCGAAGGGCCAGGCGTCGCCGCCTCGCTGACGCCGGTCGACGACCCGGCCGTCGGCGCCCTCTGCCGGGCCATCGCCCGCGTGTGGGGCAAAGAACCGCTCTTCACTCGCGAGGGCGGCAGCGGGCCCGAAGAAGCGCTGGGCCGCATCCTCGAAGCACCAGTTCTCTTCCTCGGCGTCGGCCTGCCCGGCGACCGCTTTCACGCACCCAACGAACGGATGGTGATGGACCAGTTCTGGAAGGGCCTCCTCGCCGCCGGCGAGCTCTGGACGGAGCTGGCCCGTGGCTGACCTACAGGTGACCGACGGTGCGCACGAGTGGGTGAGCTTCGAAGACCCCGAAGAGGAGCGCACGTGGGTCTTCGACGTGACGTTCATGCTCAGCCATTGGGGCTGCATCTTCGGGCGCGGCTGCCAAGGCGTGCTCACCGAGTCCGCGCCCGAGCTCGTGCACGGCTGCTGCTCCTACGGCGCCCACTTCGTCGACGCCGCCGACCGCCGACGGGTCGAACGGGTGGCCAAGACCCTCACCGACGACCAGTGGCAGTTCAAGAAGAAGGGCCAGCAGCGCGGCGTCGTAAAGGTCAACAGGAGCGGCGAGATGCAGACGCGCCTCGTCGACGGAGCGTGCATCTTCCTCAACCGTCCTGAGTTCCCGGGCGGCGCGGGCTGCGCCCTGCACCGGGCCGCCATCGAACGCGATGTCCCCCACCTCGAGCTCAAGCCCGACGTGTGCTGGCAGCTGCCGTTGCGCCGCGACGAGCAAGTCGACGGTGGCGGCCACGTCACCTCCACCATCCGCCAGTGGGACCGCCGCCACTGGGGGGCCGGGGGCGCCGAGTTCGCGTGGTGGTGCACCGAGTCGCCCGACGCCTTCGTCGAGGCCGAGCCCGTGTACAAGACACTGCGAGACGAGCTAGTCGCCCTCACCAGCCGGCAGGCCTACGGCATGCTGGCCGAGTACCTCGACAACCGCACCGACGGGGCACCCGCGCCGCTGCGCCACCCGGCCGAGCGGCCGGTGAAGTTCGTCAAGAAGAAGACGAGGAAGTAGCCGGCTACTAGCGCCGCAGCGACAACATCGCCGACCACATGTCCGGCGAGGTCGTGCGGTAGTCGTAGAGGCTGCCGCCGATCGACGCCGTGGCCGCGACAGCGCGCACCATGCCCGCCACCTCCGCGGTGGTGGCCTTGTCGCCGATGCCACCGATGGGGTGCACGGGCGCGGCCGGGTTGTGCAGGTCGTTGCGGGTGCGCTGCACGTTGTCGACGACGTACTTGTAGCCGTCGTGCCACCCCGAGTTCGGGTCGCGCCCAGTCCAGTACGCCATCGGCAGCCACACGTCGTAGTCCGGAGCGATGCCCGCCCACGGGAAGCCGGGCCAGTAGCTGGGGTTGATGACCTCCATGCCCGTCGGCGGGAACACGATGGCGCCGATCGTTCGACCGGGGAGGGCGGCGCGCAGGCGGTTGCTCAAGTCGACGAGGCGGGCGCTGCGATCGTTCGGGTCGGCGACCTCGCGGGACTCGATGTCGACGGCGATGCCCTCCGCGCCGACGCCGGCGATGGCGACCAGCCGGCGCAGGTCGGCGTTGACGTCGGTCAGCGTCGGCAGGTACCAGACCACGACGCGGATGCCGTTGGCGTGGGCCCGCTGGATGATGGCGTTGAGCCGGGCCGGCTCGGCAACGCCGTCAGGCCCGTCGACGCGGGCGGCCTGGATGTAGAGGGTCTGGACGCCGAGTGACGCCATGCGATCGGCGTCGGCCGGGCCAACCGTCGGGTTGTTGTTGGTCCACTGGTTGGTCCAGTCGAAGACGTCGACCCACGTGCCGAAGCCGGCATACGCCGCCAGGCCCCCGGTGACCGGGTGGGGGGCGGCCTTCGGTGCCGTCGCCCGGTGGGGGGCGGCGGTGACCGCGGGCCGGGGCTTGGGCGCCGTCGACGGTGGAGGCGGCGAGGTGGTGGAGGGTGGCGGGGGCAGCGTTGTCGTAGTCGACGTCGACGTCGTGGTCGGCTCGGCCACCGCGGCCCGTTCGAGCGGGAGCCCCGACTGCACGACCTGGCCGCAGGCCGACATGGCCATGGCGGCCAGGAGTAGGGCGACGAACGGCCACCAGGCCCGCCTCTGCATGATGATGTTGCTCTACGTCGCCCTGGTCGCCTGTTAGCGCTCGCCTACCTCGGCGGCGTCCTCGTCTTCACCCGCCATGCACCAGGACGCGTGGTCGTCCTCGGGGCCGGCGCCGCACTCGGGGCAGGGCTCGACGCGGATCTCGGTGCTGCGCTTGAGGGCCCGAGCCTCTTCGAAGCGCCGATGTCGACCTTTCTTCACGTCCCCCCGCTTCCCGATTCGGCTTGGTGACTAGCTGATTCTACCGCTGACGCCACGACCGCTGGCTACGGTCTAGAGCATGCCCGAGGGGTTTGACGTCGATGCCATGATCGCCCGCTTCCAGGAGCGGGCCCGGGCCGTGCGTGACCGGCCCCTGCCACCCCTCGAAGGCACCGCCCGGCGGGAGTACATGCAGCGGGCCCAGATCGACTACCAGGACTTCGCCATGCTGGGCGACGCCGACGGCTCCCTGGAGGACGGGATCCTCGTCCTGCGGGTCGACCTCCGGCCCCCCGAGGCCGGCGACCCGGCCTAGGCGTCGGTGGATCCCGAGGTCGAGGCCCTCTACGGCCTGCCCCTCGACGAGTTCACCAAGGCCCGGGACACCCTGGCCAAGGCGAGGACCAAGGAGCTGGGCAAGGAGGCCGGCGCCGCCGTGAAGGCTCTGCGCAAGCCGTCGGTGGTGGCCTGGGCCCTCAACCAGCTGGCCCGCCGCCACCCGACCGAGGTCGAGGCCCTGCTCGAGGCGGGCGGCCGGCTGCGGCGGGCCCAGGCCGGCGCCCTGGAGGGCGGCGACCCCGACGAGCTCCGGGAGGCCACCAAGGCCGAGGCCGGTGAGGTCCAGGCCCTGGCCGGGCAGGCCCGAGCCCTCCTGGCGGACGCCGGACGTGGGGGCTCGGCCACGCAGGAGGAGCGCCTGGCCGCCACCCTCCGAGCCGCCGCCGTCGACGACGAGGCCGGCGACCGCCTGCGCCGAGGCGTTCTCAGTGAGGAGCTGAGCCCCGCAGGCTTCGGTTTTGGTGTCGGCGTCGGCGACGACCTCCCCGCTGACCTCCCCGCCGACTTTCGTGCGCGGAAGTCGGATAGTCCGCCTTCCAAGCACGAAAGTCAGAAGGCGGCGCGGGAACGGGCCCGCCAGGAGGCTGCCGCCGAACGGAAGCGGGAGCAGGAGGTCCGGGCGGCGCAGGAGACGGCTGCTCGCCTCGCACGGGAGGCCGACCGGGCCGAGGAGAAGGCCCGTGAGGCTCGGGCCGCGGCACAGGCGGCCGCAGCGCGAGCACAGGAGCTGGAACAGGCCGAAGGCGGCCCCAAATGAGCAATGGGCGGAAGGGCTGAGCGGCGGCTCTACCCTTCTCGCCCGTTACTCTCCCCCCCCAGCGCCGACCCCATCGTGGAGGGTGAGAAGCGCCCGTTCAATCCGCCATATGGCCGATTTGGCCAGGTACTCGTAGCGTTCGCCGCCGTGGCCGAGCCGTGGTGGAAGTCCGCCGTCGTCTACCAGATCTATCCCCGGTCCTTCGCCGACACTGACGGCGACGGGGTGGGCGACCTGGAGGGGATCAGGCGGCACCTCGACTACCTGCAGTGGCTGGGGGTCGACGCCGTCTGGATCTCGCCGTTCTTCCGGTCGCCGATGGCCGACTTCGGCTACGACGTGGCCGACTACTGCGACGTCGATCCCCTGTTCGGCACGCTCGAGGACTTCGGCCGCCTCGTCCAAGAAGCACACGACCGTGGCATCCGCGTCCTCATCGACTGGGTCCCCAACCACAGCTCGGACCGTCACCCCTGGTTCGTCGAGTCCCGCAGCGCCCGGGACAACCCCAAGCGGGACTGGTACGTCTGGGTCGACGGCACGCCCGACCGCCCACCAAACAACTGGAAGGCCGCGTTCAGCACGACCGACCCGGCGTGGACGTGGGACGACGCCACCGGCCAGTGGTACCTCCACCTCTTCCTCCCTGAGCAGCCCGATCTCAACTGGCGCAACCCCGAGGTCGTCGCCGCGATGCACGACACTCTGCGGTTCTGGCTCGACCAGGGCGTCGACGGCTTCCGCATGGATGTCATCCACGCCCTGGTGAAGCACCCCGACCTCCCCGACGTCGACGACCCCTGGCTCGACACTGGGCGCCTGGACGAGCCCGCCACCCACGAGCGCATCCGCGGGTTTCGCCGCCTGCTCGATGGCTACCCCGGCGACCGTGTCTCGGTCGGTGAAGTCTTCATCCTGTCGACCGCGAAGGTCGCCGAGTATTACGGCGACAACGACGAGCTCCACCTGGCCTTCAACTTCCCGCCGCTGTTCGCGCCGTGGGACGCGGCCAAGTGGCGCAAGCGCATCGACCGCACGCTCGAAGAGTTCGACCCTCGGGGCGCGTGGCCGACGTGGGTGCTCTCGAACCACGACGTTCCCCGCCACCGCTCGCGCTACGGCGACTCGGAGGCCCGGGCGCGGGCCGCGGCTGTTCTCCTGCTGACCCTTCGCGGGACGCCGTTCATGTTCCAGGGCGAGGAGCTCGGTCTCACCGACGCCGAGGTGCCGCCCGACCGTCGGGTCGACCCTGGCGGCCGCGACGGCGCGCGGGCGCCGATCCCGTGGGATCCCTCAACCGGGCACGGCTGGGTTGGCGAACCCTGGCTGCCCTGGCCCCCGGAGCCGGATACCCGCAACGTCGAGGCTGAGCGCACCGATCCCACGTCCGTCCTCCACCTCTACCGCCGGCTCCTCGCTGCTCGCCGGTCCAGCCCGGCCCTGCGATTGGGCGGTTCTCGTCCCCTCGAGAGCCCCGGCGGGGTGCTGGCCTTCGAGCGGGTCGCCGATGACGACCGTCGTGTCGTCGTCGTCAACTTCTCCGGCGAGCAGCACCACGTCGACGTCGATGGCGGTTGGACGGTCGAGGTGGCGAGTGACGGCGCGGGCGAAGGCGAGCGCTACAACGGCGTCGTCGCCGGCGATCAGGCGTTGGTGTTGAAGTGAAAGCGGCTCGAGCTCAGCTGATGGTGACGGGCACGCCGAGCGGGAGGACCTGGACCAGCTTGGTGATGCCCGGGTTGCTCATGCGAATGCAGCCGTGACTGACGTCGTGGCCGAGCACGGATGCGTCGTTGTTGCCGTGGATGCCGATGACGCCCTGGCCGCCGTTGAAGTTCGTCAACACGTTGGAGAACCCTGACAGGCCGTACGCGTAGGGACCGTACACAGTGGTCGGGTCCGGCGGCTTCAGCAGCTCCTTGATGTAGTAGATGCCGCCCGGCGTGGGCGTGTCCTGCTTGCCGACTGCGATCGGCTCCTGCAGGAAGATGTCGTTGGGCATGGTCCCGTTGGGGCACGACTCGTGGCAGTAGACGGTGATCATGTGGGCGCCTGTCTGCACGAGGATGCGCCAGTCGTGCTGGGTCAGCTTGACGTCGGCGCCGTGGACCCATCCCGTGCTGCCGTTGGGGCGCACGGGGAGGTAGACGTTCACCCAGTCGTTGTCGAGCTTCTTCACGAGGAACACGAGCGGCGCGCGCGAGGGCTGCGGGTTGTCCAGCGACTTGCTCGGTGTGGTGGCGCCCTCGGTGTCGTAGACGGCGACCTTGGGCACGATGGCCTCGGCCACCGTGCTGATGTTCGGGTTGGCGGCGGTGCGCGCCAGCGCGTGCGGCGCCTGGCCGGCGGGTTGGCTGGCGACAACGCTGGCCGCCGGCACGCCCTTCTGGAGGGCGAGAGCGCCGACGAACACGGCGAGGGCAACGACGGCGAGGAAGGCGTCGCCGACCACGTTGTTGGACAGGCGGCGGGCCACGGACGGCGATGCTACCGGCGCCACTTCGAGGTTTGGCGGTCACCCACAGTGCGCACAACTGAATCCAGCATGCGCGCTCGCCTCGAATTGTGGTGGCTCGGGATCCGGGAGCTGCCGTGGCGACGGATCGCTCTCGGCACAGCCTTTGTCCTTTTCGTGATCGTCGCCGTCCCGCCCTTCCGTCGCGCCGCCGCTGCTGTCGCCAGCCGGACGGTGCTGGTGGCGATATCTCCGTTCGCGCCGTCGATCAATGGATTCGACCAATTGCCCCAGGCGAGCAAGGTGGTGGCCGCCGACGGCACGGTGGTCGGGCGTCTCGGTCCCGAAGACCGCCAGCCCGCCGACCTGCGCCACCTCCCGCCCCACGTGACGCACGCCTTCCTTGCGGCGGAGGACGCGAACTTCTATCAGCACGGCGGCGTCGACCTCACGGCGCTGGCTCGCGCCGCCTTGAACGACGCGCGCCGTCGCCATGTGCAGGGCGGCAGCACCATCACCCAGCAGCTGGCCAAGCTCAACTACACGGGCTCAAAGCGCACGGTCTTCCGCAAGCTTCGGGAGGTGCTGTACGCGGCCAAGCTCGAGCAGCGATACAGCAAGGACCAGCTGCTGCAGCGGTACGTCAACCAGGTGTACTTCGGCGACGGCATCTACGGCATCAGCGCCGCGTCGGACCACTTCTTCGGCGTGCCCCCCGACCAACTGACCGTGGCGCAGGCGGCCACGCTGGCGGGCATGATCCACGCGCCCGGCCACCTCGATCCCTACGCACGGCCGCAGGCGGTCATCAGCCGCCGCAACCAGGTCGTCGCCAACATGCAGAAGCACGGCTGGCTGGACGCGGCGACCGCGAGAGCCGCGAAGACCGCCGCGCTCGCCCCCGCGCCCAAGAAGCCCGACGACGTGGAGTTCGGCACCACGGCCCCGCACTTCGTGCAGTTCGTGGGCCGAGAGGCGACGGCCCTCGACCAGCTCGGCGGCACCGACGCCTCGCGCAGCAAGCAGGTGTACACGGGCGGGTACACGTTCGAGACCACGCTCGATCCCAAGGCGCAGGGCGAGGCCACCGACGCGGCCCGCCAGACGTTGGGAGCGCCAACTGACCCCACCACCGCCATCGCATCGGTGCAGCCGGGCGACGGCGCCGTGCGTGTCCTCTTCGGCGGCCTCGACTTCAACCGTCGTTTCGACGTCGCCAGCCAGGGCCGCCGCCAGCCGGGCTCGTCGTTCAAGCCGTACCTCTACCTGGCGGCCCTGGAGTCCGGCATCGACCCCCGGACCGTGCTCGACTCGGCATCGCCGAAGACTGTGTCGTGCGGCGGATCACCGTGGACGGTCCACAACTACGAGGGCGGGGGCCACGGACCCATCACCGTCGACGCCGCAATGGCCCAGTCGGTCAACACCGTCTTCCAGCAGCTGATGGCCGACGTCGGGCCGGCCGCCCTCCAGCACACGGCCGAGCGCCTCGGCATCGCCGAGGACGAGCTCACGCCGGCGCGCTGCGCCATGGCCCTCGGCGGGCTGGCCCAAGGCGTCAGCCCCCTCGAGCAAGCCGCCGCCTACGCCACGTTCGCGGCCAAGGGCGTTTACGCCCAGCCCTATTCGATCGTCCGCATCAAGAACCGCCGGGGCCAGGTCGTCTACGAGCACCAGGTAAAGACGAGCCCTGCGATCCCTCAGGCCGAAGCAGGCGTCCTGAACGCGGCGCTCGAGGGCGTCGTCAACAATGGCACCGGCACGGCCGCGGGGATCGGGCGCCCGCTTGCCGGAAAGACCGGCACGACCGAGAACCACGCCGATGCCTGGTTCATCGGCTACGTGCCGCAGCTCTCGACGGCGGTATGGGTCGGGTATCCCGATTCGCTGGTGCCGATGACCGACGTGGGCGGCATCGCGGTCTCGGGCGGTACCTATCCGGCGCGCATTTTCGCCCGCTACATGAAGCCGGCTCTCGCTCACGTCGACGTACAGGACATCTTCACGGCCTCGCCCGACGATCTGGCCCTGCACCGCCCCGACGTCGTGCCCACGTTGCCGACCACCTCGTCGTCATCACCATCGACGTCGTCGTCGAGCACGACGCCCGAGACGACCATCCCGCCGGCCGTCATCGAGGGCGACCCCGGGCAAAACGCGCAGGCACCGCCCGATCAAAGCCAGCCGGCCGCGTACAGCCCGGGGCCCGGGACGACGCCGACCACCAGACCGCCCGTGACCACGACGACGCTGCAAAAGCAGAAGCAGACCAGCAGTCAGACCACACTGGGGCGGTGACCGAAGCCGCCCCGACCTGTCCCGGCTGCGACGCGCCGATCGACGACGAGCACGTCCGCGACCATGGCACCGTTCAACACTTCAGCTGTCTGAACTGCGGCCTCCAACTGGTGCGCAGGCCCGGCCAGCGCTGGGAGTCGATCCGGGGCTAACCCCCTTCAGCCGCCGTAGTTCATGCGGGTGTCTTCCATCCGCAGCGGGGCGGTGTCCTCCGGCTTCTGGAAGGCGGCGTCGACGATCTCGCCGAGGAAGAGGGTGTGACCGCCGACGTCGACGGTCTGTCGCACCTCGCAGTCGAGGTACGCAAGCGCCTGGTCCAGGATTGGCGCTCCGGTGCGGCCGTCGTGGAACGGGAACCCGTTGAGCGTCTTGGCCTCGGCGTCGACCTCGACCGGTTTGGTGAACTTGCGGACGATCGCCCGGTCCTCGCGGTCGACGAGGTTGAGGGTGAACACGCGGCCCTCGCTCATGAGCTCGTGGGTGAACGCCTCCTGCTCGACGCTGACCGCCAGCAGCTTGGGGTCGAACCCCACCTGGGTCGCCCAGTTGCACGTCATCCCGTTACGACGCTCACCCGCCCGGCTGCCGAGGATGTACAGCCCGCTCGGCATCGTCCAGAGCACGCGCCGGCGCAGCCGGTCGTACTCCTCGTCGTCAGCACCTTCGGGAAACGGTCCGACCGGACCCTCTTTCAGCGGCACCGGCCGACGGTAGTCCGGGCCAGGGATAGCGGCGTCCGCTCAGTCAGCGAAGGCGGTGGCTTCCGCGAAAGGTAGGTCGTCGTCGTCGTCTACATCGTCGATGACGATGAACGGGGGTAATCGACTTCGCAGTCATCCAGCGGACTGGTGGATGCGGGGGCGGGGGCCGGGACCGGGTCCGGGTCCGCGTTGACTGCCTCGACCTCGCGGCGGTAACGGTCCTCGAGCAAGAGCAGGCCGGTGACGGTGTCGGCCAGGAGTTCCGGACTGAGCCGGGTTCCGTCCCACTGGGAGGCCACGGACTCGGGCGTGATCTGAAGCCCGAGCGCCGCGTTCTGCTCGACGATGCCTGGTCCTTCGGCGAGGAGGGACTCGCTGTGCAGCAGCGCGCCGTCGGGGCGCCACACGGTGATGGCGCCGTGCTCGAAGCTCATCTTGAACCCGCCCTCGTGCACGGCGTGGTGGTGGTGCCAGCACAAGAGCAGCAGGTTGGCCAGGTCGGTCGCGCCACCGTCGGTCCAGTGCATGACGTGGTGGGCCTCGACGTAGCGGCGCTCGACACAACCGGGGAACCGACAGCCCCCGTCGCGCACCATCAGGGCCCGGCGCTGAGCCCGGTTGGGCAGGCGCTGGGTGCGGCCCAGCTCCAGGGTCTCGGTGCCGTCGCGCAGCAGCACCCCGCACACGCAGGCGTCACAGCTCATGCGCTTGGCGGTCTCGGCCGAGAGGTTGGGCCCGTCATGGATGTGGGCCCTGTCCCCGTTGAGGTGCACGACCACCAGCGTGCGCTCGTGGCGGGAGATGTCGCTGTGGTGGTCAGCGGCGAGCATGGTCTCGACCATGAGGGCCAGGGCATCGGCGTTGGAGACCTTGGGCCGCAGCGGCTCGGGCGAGCAGTCGTCTGCTCCCTTGGTCTGCGCTTCCGCTGCTGAGCGTTCCGCGGAACGTTTTTGGCCCCTCAAAACATCTTTCCCCAGGGTCAGACCGGCGAGGAACGCCGCACCTTCGTCGGCATCGAGGCGGAACATGCCGACCAGCGAACCGTCCTCGTCGTAGTAGGCGTCAAGGTGCCGGGCCTTGTGCGGGATGTCGTTCTGGAGGACGTCGACGCGCTTGCGCCCCGCCACGATCCGCTCGACCTGGGAGGCGGGCACGGCCGACGCCAGGTCGATAAGGGTTGTCTCGGTCTCGGGGGTGACGACCCGGGTGATGGCGCGGACCTTGGTGTAGGAGAGCTGTCCCGAACACAGGGCCTCGCAGATGCGCGGGTACTCCAACAGCGCTCGGCCAACCCGCACCTGCTCCTGGCCGGTGCGCACGCTGATGCCGCACTTCCAGTTCAGCCAGAAGGCGGTGCT
>DASZJL010000125.1:0-2747 GCA_035948135.1 Acidimicrobiales bacterium
GTGCCGCCGCCCACCTATCAGGCGGACGACTACGCCCAGGGACAGGCGCTTTCGATCCTCCCGGCCGGAGAGAACGGCCTTGTGAACGCGCCCCAGGCGCTCGCGTTCGAGCTGCGCGGGACGCGGCCACCGAACAGCGACGACCAACTGGCCAAGTACGCCAACCTCCTCTACGCCCCACCCAACCTGGACGACAGCCAGCTGAGCGCCTACTACAACGACGAGTCATTCGGTGTCCCGCCCGGCGACATCACTCGCGTGGAGACGCCCTCGAGCTCGGTGCCCGTCGCCATCTACCGCGACACCCACGGCGTGCCCCACATCTACTCCTCGACGTACGCGGGGGCGGGGTTCGGCATGGGCTACGCCCAAGCTGAAGACCGTCTCTTCCTGATGGATGTGCTCCGTCATTACGGCCAAGGCACGCTCAGCAGCTTTCTCGGCCCCTCGTGCGGGTTCGAGCAGATGGACCACGACCAGCTGTTGACGGCGCCCTACACGCAGGCCCAGGCCCAGGCCCAGCTCGACGCCCTTCCGGGTGAGTACGGCGCCAAGGGTCAGCGCGCCCTCGACCTGATCAACGCCTACAGCGCCGGCGTCAACGCATTCATCAACGGAACGACGACCAATCCCACGCTCCTGCCCGCCGACTACGCGGCGTCGGCTGCTCCGCCCCAGCCGTGGAAGCCGACCGACACCATCTACGTCGCCGCCGTCATCGGCGGCCAGCTCGGCAAAGGCGGCGGCAACGAGCTCGCGAACGCCGCCCTCCTCCAGTACCTCCAGCGCCAGCTGGGGCCCGCCGGTGGGCAGAGCGCGTTCGCCGACTTCAAGGAGCAGAACGACCCCGACGCACCGACGGTCGTCTCGGATCGGGCGTTCCCGTATGAGATCCCAGGCAAGGTCGACCCGTCGACGACGGCCATGCCCGACAACGCCGCGGCGCCGCTCAGCGGCGGCCCCACTGGCACCACGCCGAATTGTCAGCTCAACCCGCCGACCCTCCCCGGCACCACCGCGGCCCAGGCGCTGCTCCGGCTGCCGAAGGAGATGAGCAACGCCTTGCTCGTCGACGCGCAGCACTCGGCGAGCGGGCATCCCATCGCCGTGTTCGGTCCCCAGGTGGCGTATTGGGCTCCCGAGATCTTCTCCGAGGCGGACGTGCACGCTCCCGGCTACCAAGCGGAAGGGGCGTCCATCCCCGGGACCGGGCTCGTCGAACTCGGCCGCGGCGTCGACTACGCCTGGTCGGCGACCTCGGCGACGAGTGACGTCGAAGATCAGCGTCTGGAGCAGATCTGCAACCCCAATGGCGGAGCCCCCCAACCCCAGGGCGCGTATTACCTCTTCGACGGTCAGTGCCTTCCGATGCAGAAAGAAACGTTCACCGAGGTCGGGCTGCCGAAGCCCGGCGGACAGGGCGCGCCGGCGGTCATCACCCACACCATCTACCTGACGCAGCACGGCGTCGTGCACGGCTGGACGACCGCCGGTGGACGCCCGGTCGCCGTCGTCCATCAGCGGTCCACGTTCAACCACGAGCTCGACTCGGCCGTAGGGTTCCTCGACTGGGCCGACCCGAGCGTGACCCACGACGCCGCCTCGTGGATGGTCGGCGCGTCCGAGATCGGTTACACGTTCAACTGGCTCTACGTCGACACCCACCACATTGCCGAGTTCACCAGTGGCCTCGACCCGATCCGCCCCAGCGACGTCGACCCCAATTTGCCGACGTGGGGAACCGGGAATGCCGAGTGGCGAGGCTTTCTCGCACCTCAGGACCACCCGCACACCACCGATCCACCATCGGGGACGATCGTCAGCTGGAACAACAAGCCCGCGCCGGGGTTCTCGGCGGCCGACAACACGTACAGCTACGGCCCGCTGTACCGCTCGATGACGCTGGTCGACGAGCTGCGTCACCAGCTGGCGGTGCACAACGGAAAGCTGACTCGGGCGAACGTGGTGAGCGCCATGGAGGCGGGCGCGGTGACCGACCTCGACGGCCGGCAGCTCGTGCCCGCGCTCGCGTCGTACCTTTCGGGCGTCACCCTTCCGCCGGGCGACGCGGCCATGCTCGCCCAGCTCCAGTCGTGGGCCGGGAGCGGCGCCCTGCGCAAGCGGGCCAAGCCAGGAGACACCCAGTACGTCGACGCCCCCGCGGTCGCCATCATGGACGAGCTCGAGCCGCGTCTTATCCGCGCGTTCTTCGACCCGATCTTCGCCGCCGGAGGGGTCGGCAGCTACGCAGGGGCGGACGACAGGTACTCGGTTCTGCCGATGGAGTGGGTCAACACGCCCAACAACGACGGGGGCCGGTTGGGCAGTGCCTATGACGACGCCGGCTGGGCCGGGAACGAGTTGAAGCTCCTGCGCGAGCTGCAGCACCAGCCCGTCGGCCAGCCCTTCTCGCCCGAGGTGGCGGCGAGGGTCTGCGGCCCGCGCGGTATGGCCGACTGCCTCGGCAGCGTCATCGGTGCCCTGAATGCCACCTACACGGCGATGACGGCGGCGAACGGCGGATCAGCGTCGGTCCCCGGCTGGACCAACGACACCGCCACCCACAACACCGGACAGTCCATGCCCGCCTTCGACGACATCGCTTTCACATCGGTCGGCGTCGTCGGCCAGCCCAACATCGACTGGCAGAACCGCCCCACTTTCCAGCAGGTCGTGTCCTTTCCCACCGGTCGCGCCGCCCCAGCATCAGTGTCGCCGTCCGGTCCTGTCGCCCCGGCAGTGGCGGC
>DASZJL010000126.1:0-13614 GCA_035948135.1 Acidimicrobiales bacterium
CCTCGCTCGGGTGACGACCGCTATCTCCTGTACACCGGCGGCACGACCGGCGCGCCGAAGGGTGTCGAGTGGCGGTCGGAGGACCTCTTCTTCGCGGCGCTCTCGGGCGGGAACCCCGGCGGTGTCCCCATCGACCAGCCCGAGGACCTCCGCGCCGTGATCCCGGACGCGCCCCAGCCGTGGCTGGTCACGTCACCGCTGATGCACGGCAACGGCCAGTGGAACTCGCTGACGCCGCTGCTGACGGGCCGAGGCGTCGTGTTGTGGACGGAGCACCGTTTCGACGCGGCCGCCGTCGCCCGCCTCGTGACCGAGGAACGCCCACAGGTCCTCGTGCTCGTGGGCGACGGCATGGCCCTGCCGTTCGTCGACGCCGTGGCCGCCGCCCCGGAGCGGTTCGACCTCACGAGCGTCGCCGTCATCGCGTCCGGCGGCGCCATCCTGTCGCCGTCGGTGAAGCGCCGACTTATCGAGCTCATGCCCGGCTGCCTCATCGTCGACGGTTTTGGCGCGTCGGAGACCGGGACGAGCGGCACGCTTGTCGGCGATGGCGGTGACGGCTCACCGCGGTTCTCGGTGCGGGCGGACAGCGCCGTGCTCGACGACGACCTTCGGCCGCTCGCGCCGGGGAGCGGCGTCGTGGGCCGTCTGGCCCGGCGGGGCCGGATCCCGCTCGGCTACTGGAACGACGCCGAGAAGACGGCGCGGACGTTTCCCACCGACGCCGACGGCACCCGGTGGGCCATCCCGGGCGACTTGGCGGTGCACGAGGCCGACGGCACCGTCCGCCTCCTCGGCCGCGGCTCGAGTTGCATCAACACGGGTGGGGAGAAGGTGCACCCCGAGGAGGTGGAGGCGGTGCTGAAGAGCCACCCCCAGGTGCGCGACGCCTTCGTGGTCGGCGTCCCCGACGACCGCTTCGGCGAGCGCGTCGCCGCCGTGATCACGGTCCGGGGCGACGACGCCCCCGACGTCGACGAGATCCGCAGCTTCCTCCGTCCCCTGTTGGCCGGCTACAAGGCGCCCCGCCAGGTCGTCGTCGCGCCGTCGCTGCAATACACGCCGCAGGGCAAGCCCGACTTCCGCTGGGCCAAGGAGATTGCACAATCGACTGTGACGGTGGGGGCGTGAGCGTCGCATCGGCATGGCGCGAGCGGCTCGCTCCTCTGGGCGTGTGGGTCCCGACCGACGGGCTCCCGGCGACGCGGGCCGCCGAGCTGGCGCGACGCATCGAGTCGCTCGGCTACGCGGCCATGTGGCTGCCCGACACGATGGGCCGCGACCCGTTCGCCCACATCGCCTTCCTCGTTGAGCGGACCAGCTCGCTGATCTTCGCCACCGGCATCGCCAGCATTCACCACCGCCACCCCGGCACCATGCATCAGGGCAGCAACACGCTCGCCGAGCAGAGCGTCGGTCGGTTCGTGCTCGGGCTGGGCGTCAGTCACGCCCCGTTCGTCGAGGGTGTGCGCGGGCTCGACTACTCACGGCCGCTGACGACGATGCGCACCTATCTCGAGGCCATGGACGCCGCCCCCTACATGGCGCCCGCGCCCGCGGTACCCGCGCCCCGGCTCCTTGCCGCGCTGGGCCCCAAGATGCTCGAGCTGGCTCGCGACAAGGCCGACGGCGCCCACCCGTACTGGACCACTCCCGAGCACACGGCCACCGCCCGCCAGATCCTCGGCCCCGACAAGCTCCTGTGCGTCGAGCAGAAGGTGGTGCTCACGAGCGACGCCGACGTGGCCCGGCGCACGACGCAGTCCGCGCTTGGCGTCTACGCCGATCTGCCCAACTACCGCAACAACTGGCTGCGCCTCGGATTCACCGACGACGAGATCGACGCACGGGCCGACTCCTTCATCGATGCCCTGGTGGCGTGGGGCGACGCCGCTGCCATAGGTAAACGTCTCGACGAGCACCGGGACGCGGGCGCCGACCACGTCTGCATCCAGGCCATGACCCCCGATCACCCGTTCCAGGCCGACGACGCCGCCCTGGCGGCGCTCGCTCCCGGGAGGTAGCCGACTGATGGTGATGACGTCTTCGCTGATCGACACCGTGAAGGAGCGGGCCGACGCCGAACGCGAGCGCACTGCCCACCCGGCCGGCTTCCCGGCACTGCCGCCCGTGCCGGCCGCCCGTTACGGCGACCGCGAGTTCTACGAGCTCGAGCGCCAGGAGGTGTTCGGGCGCTCGTGGTTGATGGTGGCCCACGCCGACGAGCTGCCGGCGACGGGCGACTTCCGCCTCGTCGACCATCTGGCCAAGCCCATCGTCTTGCTGCGCACCGACGACGGCGAGATCAACGCCTTCCTCAACACGTGCCAGCACCGGGGCGCGGCCCTCGTCACCGAGGCGTCCGGCCACGCCGGTCGACGCCTCACCTGTCCGTACCACAGCTGGGTCTACGGGCTCGACGGCGCCCTGCTCGGCTACCCCGACGCCCGGGACTTCCCGCCGCTCGACAAGGAGTGCCTGGCGCTGACGCCGGTGCGCTGTGAGACGTGGGGCCCGCTCGTGTTCGTCAACCTCGACGACGACGCCCCGCCCCTGAGTGCGTACCTCGGCCAGGTCGGTGACGACCTCAGCGAGCTTGGGACGTTCGCGGGACGGCTCCACCTGGTGAATCGCACGGCGTTCGACGTCGACGTGAACTGGAAGCTGCCGGTCGACGCCAACATCGAGACGTACCACGTCAACACCGTCCACCGGGACAGCGCCGCCAAGGTGCTCGACCAAGCGGCGACCGGCATCCAGCTGCTCGGCAACGGCCACTCCCGCATGCTGATCACGACGCGTGACGGCCAGTCCATGGGCGACCTGCTGCCGTTCCCGCCACTGTTCAAAGGGGTGGGCGACCTTCCCAACGCGGGCACGTTCTCCTACCACGTGTTCCCGAACTTGAGCATCGTCTTCTCCGGTCTCGGCTTCATGTTCTTCATCACCAACTGGCCGTCGAGTCCGGGCACCTCCGCGTACCACGTGCACTTCTGCTCGTCGCTGGCGTCGGACACCGAGCAGACCGAGCAGCTCAACCGCCAGTTCGCGGAGATCAACCAGTCGGTCCTGCTCGAGGACCTGTCGGTGCTGCCCGGCATGCAGCGCTCGGTGGACGCCGGCAGCATCGACGTCATGCGGCTGGGGTACCAGGAGCGCCGCATCTACTACCTGCACGAGACGATCGACCGGGTCATCGGCGTCGAGCGGGTGCCGGAGCACCTCCAGGTCCCGGCCGTGCTCGGCGACCACATCGAAGGCCCGGCGACGTGACTTCGGCTGAGATGCATCCCTTCGTGGCGCTGATGCGGAAGTACTGCATCGACTACACGAACTCCCACGACCAGTCCCTGTACGACGAGATCATGGAGCCCGACTACGTCGTGCACATCAGCGGCTTCGACCTGCCCCGCGAGGCGGGGTACCGACAGGCCGTGGTCGACATCTTCCAGCGGGCGCCCGGGCTCGGGCTCGTCGTGCACGAATTCGTTCTCAACGGCGACCGCCTGTGCATGCGCTTCAGCGAGCACGGGTCGATGCCTACCGACGACGACGACGTGCGGCGCCTGGCGTGCTGGCGGGGGATCGGGCTGTACAAGTGGAACGGTCGCCGGCTGACCGAGAACTACGTCGAGCAGGACTACCTCAGCGCCCATCGCCAGCTGGCGACCGGCATGCCCCACGAGCTCGACCCAATTCACCTCGACCCCTGGGTGTCGACTGAGGCGGTGCCGCCGAATGCCGATGCCGAGGAAGCAGTGCGGGTGTGGCTCGCCAAGGGCGACCTTCTGGCGGCGGAGCGCCACCGCATCGACGACAGCCTCACCGAGGGGTTGGTGATCGACTTCAGCGAGGTCGCGGTGGACGACCTGTTCTCGGCCGGCAACCGCGTCGCCTTCCACGTCGTCGCTCGCGGCCCGTACCGGGGCGGGGTGGATGACGTACCGGCCGAGTGTGTCGGTCAGGACGCAACGCTGCACGTGGCCGGCATCGCATCGATCGGCGCCGCCGGCGGTGTCGACGACGTCCATGCCGTCAGCACGCGGATGACCGTGCGCTCGCAGTTCACCGGCCTGTCTCCCGTCTGATGCCCGTGCTGTCGCGGCCGGACGTCGACCTGCTCGACCCGTCGTTCCACGTCGGCGATCCGCATCCCGCCTACCGGTGGATGCGCGAGCACGAGCCGATCTATCGCGACGAGCGCAACGGCCTGTGGGCCGTCACGCGCATGGACCACCTGCGCCAGGTCGAGCGCCACACCGAGGCCTTCAGCAGCAATCACGGCTATCGCTCGGTGTGGATCCCGACGGAGACGTCGATGATCAGCAAGGACGACCCCGCCCACAGCGCCCAACGCAAGTTGATCGCCGACCGCTTCACGCCGCGTGCGGTCAACGGGCTCGAAGAGCAGGTGCGGGCCATCGTCACCCAGGCCCTCGGCACCTTCATCATCAGCGACCGGTTCGAGGTGGTGGACACGCTTGCCGCCCGGGTGCCGTCGATGCTGACGGCCCGGCTGGTCGGCTGGCCCGACGAGCGCTGGCGCGACGTGCGGTCGTGGTCCGAGCGCCTGATGCGCGTCGACACCATGGGCCGCGACGCCCTGCACGCCTCCGACGGCATCCGCGCCGTCTTCGAGATCGCCGGAGCCGTCGAGCCCCTCTACGCGGCGCGCAAGGCGTGCCCGGCCGACGACTTGATGAGCGTGTGGGCCGACGCCGCGATCGACGGCTGCCCTCTGAGCGTCGAGGAGATCAACTCCGAACTCGGCCTCTTCATCCCGGGTGGCGCCGAGACGACGCGGACCACGCTCGCCCGGGCCCTCATCCTCTTCTCCGAGCGCAACGACCTGTGGGAGCACCTGGCCGCGTCGCCGGAGTCGATCCCGACTGCGGTCGAGGAGCTCCTCCGCTGGATCACGCCCCTAAACAACATGTTCCGAACCGTGACCGAGGAGTCGTCGCTCGACGGCGTCACGTTCGCAGTCGGCGACCGCATCGCGTTGGTGTATCCGTCCGCCAACCGGGACGAGAGCGTGTTCGCCGACCCCGACGACGTCGACCTGGCCCGCGACCCGAATCCCCACGTGGCGTTCGGCTTCGGCACCCATTTCTGTCTCGGCGCCCACGTGGCCCGGCTCGTGTTGCGGGTCGCGCTCGAGGAACTGACGGCGCGCTTCACCAACCTCCGGCCCGGCAGCCCGCCGCAGTACGAGGCCAACGTCTTCGTCAAGGGTGTCGAGTCCTTCGAGCTGGTCGTCGACCGCCGATGACCCCCTTCAAACCTCTCCAAGTTCGCGAGAACGCTCCGTTTGCGGGCGTTCGTGCCACGCGAAATCAAACTTGGAGAGGTTTGTGTTTGGTGGTCATGCTGGCCGCTGCCGTGTTCGGCGCCGTGGGTGGCCGCGCGGGCGCCGGCGCGGCGTCGCCGTCGCGGCAAGGGTGGTGGAAGGTCGGCCTGCCGACCGCCGGCGTCGGCATCGGTGGCCTCGGGAACCTCAAGGATCCCCAAGCGGCCGACGTTCCCGACGGAGGCTTGCTCGTTCAAGGTGGTCAGTCCGTGAGCCAGCCGGCCGCGTACGCGGCCATGGGGTTCGACCTCGGCACCGCGACCGTCTCCGGCCCGGTGCGACTCGTGCCTGCTCCGACCACCGCTTCGGTGCCAGGGTCGAAGTTGATCGCCTGCCCGCTGAACGACCCGTCGTTCAAACCGGCCGACGGTGGCGCCATCGCCGACGCCCCGCCGTACACGTGCTCGAGCGCGGTCAGCGCCACCGTCGACTCGTCGGGCGCCTACGTCTTCGACGTCGCCGGCCTGCGACGGGGCGACAGCCTGGCCGTCGCCATCCTGCCCAGCCTGCCGACCGACCGCGTCGTGTTCGCCCGTCCGAGTGCCGACGTTCTGCCCGTCAACGAGTCGCCGGCCGCGGCGGATGCGGGAGCGGCGTCGCCCACGCCCGATACCGGCGCCTCCTCCATCGGTGACGGCGCGTTGCCGTTGCCGTCCACCGACACCGGCCCGCTCGGCGGCGTCGGGGGCGCCTCGTCGGTTCCGTCCGTCGGCGACCAAACACCCCCGAGCGCTGCCGCGGCGACGCCGAGCGCCTTGCCGGCCGCCCAGCCGGCCACGGCGACGCACCCGTCGTCCACGTCGTACGTGCCGTGGGTCGTCGTTGCGCTGCTCGGCGTGGCGGGCGTGCTCTGGACCGGCGCCGGCGCGGGTGAGCAACCATGACCGACCTCGCCAACGGCCTCCGCCAGTGGGTCGAGGCCCAAACCGGTGCCGCCGTCGTCCGCAGCGGCCGTCTCGGAAGCGGTGCGTCGAGGCGGACGTGGTCGGTCGAGCTTGCGGACAGCCGAACCGTCGTCGTGCGCGAGGACCCGGGTACCGGACCGGTCGCGGGGACGGCACTGACGCTCGGCCGCGAGGCGGCTGTCTACCGCGCGCTCGCCAACGCACCCGTTCCGGTGCCGACGCTGCTGGCGCGCAGCCCCGGCGGCAAGGCGCTGCTCTTCGACCTTGCTCCTGGGTCCGACGAGCTGCGGTCGGCGACCGCTGACGAGCGCTGGGATGTGGCGTGCGACTACGGCCGCTGTCTCGGACGCCTGCACCGCTTGGCGCCCGCCGATCTCGAGCTCGGCCCTCTCGCGTTTCTGGGCGGCGAGGCACCGACGAACGCCGACATCGCCCTGTGGCAGTCGATCCTCGACATTCGTTGCGGTGCCGGCGCCACACCGGTCTCGGGTCCCGCGCTGCGATGGCTCGCCGGCCACGTTCCCGACGCCAAGGGCCTGCGGTCGTTGTGCCACGGCGACGCCGGCCCCGGCAACTTCCTTCACGCGGCCGGCGCGGTCACCGCCCTGCTCGACTGGGAGTTCGCCCACCTCGGCGATCCCCACGACGACCTGGCCTGGGTCGCGGTGCGAAATCAGCTCTTGGGCCGGCCCCTCGCCCTCGACGCCGTGTTCGGCGGATGGCGGGAGGCATCGGACGGCGCGATCGACCTCGACAGGCTCGAGTACTACCGGGCGCTCGTGCTGGTGCGCATGGCGATCAGCTGCGACGCCGCCCTCAACTGGACCGGCGGCGAGACGACGCCCGACACGCGCGTGCAGGCCGCCCTGCGGCCCTTTCTGGCGCCGGCCATCCTCGTGGCGCTGCGCCGGGCGGGCTGCGCCGAGGCGTTCGTCGCCGACCTCGACGGTCCGGCGCGCGCCGAGTGGGAGCGGTCGCCGATCGCCCCCGTGCTGGGGGACCCGTCCGACCTCGACGACCTCGGAGAAACTTTGTGATCACGCAGTTGAGCGAGCGCGACGACCGGTTCCACGCCGTGGCCGTCGACGACCCGCTGTGGACGGAGACGACGTGGTGGGGGTTCAGCGTGCCCGAGCGCGGCTTGGGCGGGATGATCTACACGCTGTTCCGGCCCAACCTCGGCGTCGCCGCCCTCGTGACCGCCGTCTGGGACGCGGACCACGTCGAGCCGTGGGCATCGCCCTACGCCCGGAGCCTGTGGCACCTGCGGATGCCCGACGGTGACCTCGACGACGTCGAGGTGGGGTACCTCCATTTGCGATGTCTCGAGCCGCTGTTCGCCTACGAGCTGTCCTACGAGGACGGCGACTCACTGGCGTTCGACCTTCGCTACGAAGCGGTGATGGAGCCGCACGTGGTGGCGGCCGAGCGGGAGATGGGCCACTTCGATCAGCTCGGTCACGTCAAGGGCGAGCTCCAGCTCGGCTCCGAGCGCGTTGCCGTCGACTGCCACGCCGTCCGGGATCGGTCGTGGTACGTCCGCAACGACCTCCGGTCGATGCGGTCGGGCTACACGTACGGCGCGGTCGACGCGGGCGAGCAGTTCCTCGCCTACACGCGGCCCGCGGACGACGACGGCGACATCGGCGCGGTCTTCGGCGGCTACCTCGTGCGCGACGGCGAGAAGGCCGACCTCAAGGAGGGCCTGCGCCGGGTCGTGTCCCGACGCCGTGGTCACCCCGACCGGATCGAAGTCACGGCGACCGACGCCCTCGATCGCCGCGTCGAGGCGCACGGCCGGGTCACGGCCTCCCTTGCCAGCCAGTCGACGCCGGGGATGTTCGCGTGGATGAGCATCGCCGACTGGACGATCGGGCTCCGCGCCGGCCACGGCGAAGACCACGACGTGTGGTCCCCGGACACGCTCGCCCGCCACAACCGGTTGGCAACCCCACGATGACGGCGATCCCGGCGGCGGCCGCCGACATCACCGTCGGCTGGCTCAACGAGGTGCTCGACGTCGGACCGGTCACCGACGTGAAGGCCGAGAACCTGGGCGCCGGTCTGGGTCTGCTGGGCGAGGTGACCCGCCTGCACCTCTCTTATCGGGCCGATCATGCCGGCGACGCGCCACCGACGCTGATCGCCAAGACGCAGTCGCCCGCGCCGGAAAGCGCGTTCGTGGCCCAGCTCATGGGGTTCTACGACCGGGAGGTGAACTTCTACCGGTCGCTGGCGGGTGCGATCGACGTGCGAACGCCGCGCTGCTACCACGCCGACGTCGCGGCCGACGGTGCACCGTTCGTCCTGCTGCTCGAAGAGATCACCGGCGCCCGCACGATCGACCAGATCGTGGGTGCGTCACGAGCAGACGCCGAGCTGGCGATCGACATCGCCGTCGCCCTGCACTCGAGGTTCTGGGACAACGAGGAGCTCTACGCCCTCGAGTGGCTGCCGCCGATCAACGCGCCGCTGTTCCTCGCGGCCGGCGACTTCGCCAAGCAGAAGCTGCCGGCGTACGAGGAGTACTGGCGGGGCACGGTGCCCGACGAGATGCTCGCCTTCGTCGGCGATCTCAACGACCGCTACCCGGCGCTCCTCGAGTGGTGGGTGGCCCAGGGCCACCCGACGTTCGCCCACATGGACTACCGGGCCGACAACTTCCTTTTCGGCGGGTCGGCCGGTGACGAGACGGCGACGCTGCTCGACTGGCAGCTCAGCGTTCGCGGCGTCGGCGTGTGGGACGTCGCCAATTTCCTCGCCGGCTCGGTGACGACCGAGAACCGGCGGCGCTGGCAGGACGACCTGGTGGGGCGCTACCACGATGGCCTTCTCGCCGCGGGCGTCACCGACTACGACTGGGACACGTGCTGGCGCGAGTACCGCTACGCCGTGGCCCAGCAGGCGTGGTCGACGTGCCCGCTCGGCGATCTGGAGCCCGGCAACGAGCGGGGCCGGCTGCTCCTCGACACGATCACACCCCGCTATCTGGTCGCGGCGGACGACCTCGGTGTTTACGACCTCCTCGACCTGCTCTGATCCGGCGGCGCCTCCGTGCAGCTGATCCTCGTTCGTCACGCGCGCCCGGTCGAGCTGACCGTCGACTCGGGGCGGGCCGACCCGTCGCTGAGCGAGGAGGGGCGTGAACAGGCGGCCCGTCTGGCCGCCGCCCTGAGCTGGATCGGAGTGGACGCCGTCTACGCCAGCCCGCTGCGCCGCGCCTTGGAGACGGCGGCGCCGACGGCGGCGGTGACCGAGCTGAACGTCACCGTCGACGAGGGCCTGCTCGAACTCGACTCCCGGCTGGGCGCGTACGTCGCGGACGACCAGGTCGACACCCAGGGCGCACTGGCCGAGGCGTACTTCAAAGGTGACTGGACCGGGATCAGCAGCGAGTCGCCCGACGAGTTCGTGCAGCGGGTGTGTGGGTGTCTCGACGGCATCGTGGCGCGCCATCGGGGCGAGACCGTCGCCGTCTTCACCCACGGCGGGGTGATCAGCGCGTGGGTGGCGGCGGTCGTCGGGGCCGACCGCTTCCCGGTCACGTGGTTCCTCTGTGACTACGGCGCCATGAATCGCTTCGCCACCCAGGGGCACGACCGCACGCGGATCCTGTCGTTGAACGAGTTCCCGCTGCTCGACCTGCGTTAGAAGACCGTGTAGCCACCATCGACGACCACGCAGTCGCCGGTGTGGAAGGTGTTGGCGGGGTCGGCGAGGAACACGGCCGCCGGGCCCATCTCGGCCGGCTCGGCCCACCGGCGCATGGGCGTTCGACCGATCGTGGCGTCGCGGAACTTGTCCCACGCGTACCCGGGGGCGCTGAGGTCGGTGAGCGTCCAGCCCGGGAGAATTGCGTTGACCCGGATGGCGTGGCGGGCCAGGCCGACCGCCAAGGCGCGCACCAGGCCGAGAAGTGCGGTCTTCGACGTGCCGTAGGCCTCGTTGTTGGCGGCGCCGTGGACCGCCGACGTGCTCGACACCGCGACCAGCGAACCACCGCCCCCTCGGGCGACCATGTGCCGGGCCGCGGCTTGCAGCGTGAGGAACGCGCCGTCGAGGTTCGTGCGCATCACGCGCCGCCACTCGCCATAGTCGAGGTCGAGGAACGACGAACCGTTGCCGGTCGTACCGGCGTTGGCGAACACGGTGTCGATGCGCCCGCCGGCGGCGTCGACTGAGGCCGCGAAGGCCTTCTCTATTGCTCCCGGATCGTCGACGTCGCAGACGAAGGCGTGGACCGTGGCGCCTAGTTCCCGGAGCTGTTCGACGGCGGTGTCGTTCTTCTCCGGGTTGCGTCCCCAGATCACGATCTGGGCCCCGGCCTTCGCGCACCCGGAGGCCATCCCCAACCCGATGCCGCCGTTCCCACCGGTGACGAGGACGGTCTGCCCTGCGAGCGGTGGTTCAAAATGATCCGTTGTCATACGCGTGAGAGGCTTGCTCGCCGTGGCCCGCTACGTCGACTCCACGTCCCAGCTCGTGACCGAGATCCTCGTGCGCGACATCGCCCGCTCTACTGCGTTCTACCGGCGCCTCGGCTTCGAGCTCCTCCGAGACGGCGGCGACTTCGTCGAGCTGACGTGGGAGGAGCACCAACTCTTCCTCGCCGAGCTGTCGGCGTTTCCCGAAGTCCCGATGCCGCCGGCCGACTCGCCTCCCGTGTTCCCGCCCGCCAACGTGCGGGTGATGGTCCCCGACGTCGACCAGCTGTGGGCCCTAGCGAATGAGGTCGGCGCCACCGTCGTCATCCCCATCGGGGACCGCTACTACGGCCTGCGGGACTTCACCATCGCCGACCCCGACGGCTTCGGCGTCCGCTTCGCCAGCATCCTCACCTAGCGCACGGTCAGGGGGGCGAAGTCGCCTTGGGCGACGTAGCAGGTGCACTGGGACTTCCACAGGAGGGTGCGCCCGGTGTCGACGCCGTCGTGGCGCGTCGGTGAGAACGTGATCGCCGAGTAGCGCAGCAGCGGCCGGTCGTGGACTTTCTCGAGACTGGCCACGAGCGAGGCGGCCGTCAGATCCCGTCCGGCACCCCTGATGGCGTCGAGGAGAAGGTTCCCCTCGTCGCACGCCGTCAGGATGTAGGCGAACACCGCCGACTCGTGTCCGGCGGAGGTAGGACGGGCCACCTTCGTTCCCGAGTAACGCTCGTAGTTCTGCAGGCACGCCTCTTGGGCGGGGTTCAGCCCGATCCCCGCCGCCGGCTCGCCTCGATGGGTCACGGTGATGGCGTAGGTGCCGTTCCACTCGCCGGCCGGGTAGGTCGACGTGGTCACGTCGCTGCTGCCGTACAGGTAGTCGCTGTCGATGAAGGCGGGCCGGTAGGCCTGGGCGTTGGCCGCCTGCAGGAATCCGGTCTTCGACGTGAACAGCATGACGAGGTCGACCCCTGCGCTGCGGAAGCGCTGCACGGCGATGGCGTCTTCGGGGCCGCCGTTGGTGTCGTTGGCCGACGTCGTCGACTCGGCCGCGATCTTGTAGCCGAGGTGGGACAGGGTCGGGCGCAGGGCGCGGTCCATGAGTTGGGGCTCCAGGCCGTCGTTGGCGTAGTAGATGCCGATCTTCTTGCCCCGGAGCGCGCCCCGGGCGTCGGCCCAATAGAGCATGTTCTCGACGGTGCGGTCGGAGGACTCGTCGATGCTGAACAGATACGGCCACCCGAGGCGGAAGACGTCGGCGCCGGGTCCGTCGGAGGTCAGCATCGGCGTGTGGTACTCGCGGGCCACGCACTCGCTGCCGACCGAGAAGTAGGCCACGCCCACGACGGCGAACACGCCGCTGTCCTGGATCACGCTGGAGCAGGCGGCGCGCTGATCGGCCAGGTTGAGCACGTTGTAACTGCGGAAGACGAACTGGATGTCACGGCCGTTGACGGGCAGGAGTCCCTGGCGGTGCCACTGGTCGAGAAGGGCGTTCCACTGCTGGGGGACGTTGCCGTTGTCGTATTCGGGGCCGAGCGCCCGCAGCGCGGTGAGATCGGAGTACGTGACGCCGATCTTGATGGCGTTGCCGGTCACGCCGCGCGCGGTACCTCCTGCCGCCGCGGCTGCCGCAGCGGCTCCGCCCCCGGCCGCCCCTGGCCCTCCGCGACCCGCGGTCGCCGCGGCTCCGCCCGGGCCTCCTGCCGCCGCGCCGCCGGGCCCGGTGGCACCGGCCGCACCACCGCCGCCCGCCGCCTGGTCGCCGCCCGCGCCTGCCGTGCCGCCTTGGTCGGCCGGTGCGAACGCGCCCGAACCAACGGTCGTCGACCGGGTCGACTGATGGCTGGGGAAGATGAGGTCGCCGATGAGGACGGCGACGAAGAGTCCAAGGACGAAGCCGAACAGAGCGCCCGAACCCGACCGTCGGTTCTCTCCTCGAGACACTGTCATGAGGCTCTCCTGTCGCTGAACGGTTGCTTCTCCTGCCAGCACGCGCACGACGAGTGCCACGTCAGCACCGCGTCCTGCCTCGGCCCCCAGCCGCCATTGGGGAGCGCCCCGAGGTCCGACGTCAGGGGCGAGGCGACCGCCATGCCGCGTACCGCTTGGCCGAACGAGCCCGGCGCGCCTTGCGCGGCGCGCGCCAGACCCGCCTGCTCGCACCAGGCCAAGACGTCGACGATCTCGTCGTTCGACAGCGTGGCGGGCGGCGTGACGCTCGCTTGCCAATCCTGCAGGCACGTCGTTCCCTCGGGCGTCTGGCCGTGCGCCCGGGCGAACCACGGGACGCGCTGGGACGTAAAGGCGAGGGCGCCGTCGAAGGTGGCGGGGTACGTCTCGTTGACGACGGCGTCGAACGCGTCGCTGACGACGTAACGGAGCCCGGGGGCGAGCGCCTGGGCCTGGGCGACCCACCGGTCTTGCACCGCCACCGGCGTGGCGAGGACCGCGGCCTCGACCCCCTTGCCCGCGAACGCCCGCACGCCATCGGTGACCGAGGAGCTGGTCGGATCACTGCTCACCACCGCGGTCGCCACCACGTTGATGCCGAGCGACTGGTAGGCGGCGGCCACGCCGCCGGCCGAGTCGTGTGCCGAGTCGTCGATCACGAGTCCGACCCGACCGTCCAGCGCGCCGCCGGAGCCCCAGCGCCCGAGGTCGACGAGGCTGTCGAAGAGCCCCCGGCGCGTCGAGAGCACCTGACCGCCGCCGGCCGGCGGCTTGTCGCCCAGGCCGTCGAAGGCGACGATGGTCTCGCCGGCGCGCACCAGGCAGTCGCGGAGCACCGGGTCGAGCCCTCGACCGGCCAGCACCACGTTGCCCTTGGTCGTCACGGTGTTGCAGAACCCGGTGTCCGCGGCGGGGATCGTCAGCGTGGCGACGGGGAACCCCGCGTGACCGAGGAAGAACTTGGCGACGGCCGTGTCGTCGC
>DASZJL010000127.1:0-13270 GCA_035948135.1 Acidimicrobiales bacterium
GTCTTCACCATCCCCTGCAGGTGGTCCAGCACCGCAAATCCTCCACGGGTAACGAGGAGGCCTCGGGGGGGAAGTGAACTACAGCGACGTAATTATAGACGCCCGTTCGCCACTCACAACTCAAAAACCCTTATTTTTCAGAGGTTTCGCGTCCTAAGGTCGCTGACGTGGCAGGCGAGGTGCCGCCGTAATCGGCGCCGGCACGATGTTGCGCCGTCTCGACACGGCCGGGTGCTGAGACGGCATGCTGGGCGAATGACCGAAGACTGGGCCCGGCCGGTGGTGCACTGGGAGATCGAAGCGCAGGATCCCGAGCGTCAGAAGGCCTTCTACGGCGAGCTGTTCAACTGGCACATCGGCGACGGCTTCATCATGGACATCCAACCCGGGATCGGTGGCCCCGAGCCGGGTCCGGCCGGGCACCTGCGCCAGAGCGACCGCAGCGGGGTCACGCTCTACGTGCAGGTACGCGACCTGCAGGCCTCGCTGGACAAGGCGACGGCGCTCGGGGCGACGGTTGTGGCCGAGCCCTTCGACGTGCCCGGCGGTCCGACGCTGGCGGGCGTCCTGGATCCCGAGGGCAACCCGCTGATGCTCGTGCAGCAATAGCCAGAGGCGGCAGCCTTAGTCGAAGGTGCTGTACCGCGTGCGTTCGGCGCCAGCGGTCATATGCGTGAAGCGCTCGACCGCCGCGTCGAGGCGTTCGACCTCGGCCGCGGCGTCGGCATCTTCGTACGAAGCCCACAACACCACCACGATCCACTGGCCGTCGTCCGTACGAGCAGTCGTTGCCCGGATCATCCCGGTCTGGTGGTACAGAAAGCCGGTCCGAACCTCTTCGTCGGCATCGAGAAACTCCTCGTCGGCGACGCCATCAGCCAACCGGAACGTCGTTGTCTCGATCACCATACGAGCGACTCGTAGGGTAGCCAGCCGGTGTCCGACTTCCCGCCGGGCTTCTTCGACCGTGCCGACGACGGCGACGACGCCGCCTTCTACGCGCCGCCCCGGCTGGTCACCCACATCGACGAGGGCGCCATCGCCGCGGTCGGCGAGCTGTACGAGGAGCTGGACATCACGGGCGACGTCCTCGACCTGATGAGCTCCTGGGTCTCCCACTTCCGCGCCCCGCCCCGCCGCCTGTACGCGCTCGGCATGAACGCGGGCGAGCTGAATGCCAACCCGATGGCCACCGAGCGCATCGTCCATGACCTCAACGCCGACCCGCGCATTCCGCTCGACGACAAGTGTGTCGACGACGTCGTTTGCTGCGTGTCGGTGGACTACCTGACAAGGCCCGTCGAGGTGTTCAGAGACGTCGCCCGCGTCCTGCGACCGAACGGCCGCTTCGTCTGCACATTCAGCAACCGCCTCTTCCCGACCAAGGCCATCCGCGGCTGGCTCTACGCGACCGACGACGACCACTGCCGCATCGTCGCCGAGTACTTCCGCCTGTCACGGGCGTTCGGCTCGGCCACGGTCGGCCGGCGGACGCCGATCGACCACGCCGGCGACCCGCTGTTCGCGGTCTGGGCCACCCGCTCCTGACGCTCAGAACGTGGCGATGGGGTTGACGGCGCTGCCGGTCAGGCCGCTCAGTCGCAGAGGATTGACCGTCAGCAGGAACTCCCAGCGCGACAAGCGTTCACACGTCGCCGCCAGCTCCTCGAGGTCCCAGTTGTCGACGAGCCACAGCCCCATCGCCACCAGTCCGATCACGTGGACCGGAAGGGCGATCGCGGAGTAGCCCGAGGGTGAGACGTCGTTGGCGGTGTCGGCGCCGATGAAGGAGACGCCTCGCTCGCGCAACCACGGGAGGCACGCGGCCTGCCAGCCCGGTTGGGTGATGCCCTCCTCCATCGGCGAGACCCGGCGCGTCTCGTGGCGCCACCGGCCGTACCCCGTACGTAGGAGGACTCCATCGCCCGGCTCCACGTTCACACCCTGCATCGCTTCCGCCGCGTCCAGGTCCTCGGGGTAGGCGCCCTCACCGGGCTCCAGCCAGGGCACGCCGCGCACGCGGGCCACGTCGAGGAGCACGCCGCGGGTGACGATGCCACCGCCGGCGTCGGTGATCGCCAGCTCCTCTGCCCCCGTTGCTTCGGAGACGAGGCTGGTCGGGCGGCCGTTGTACATGTGGCCGTCCCAGAAGATGTGGCACAGAGCGTCGAGGTGCGTGAGGGCATAGCCGTGGAACGTGAGACCGGTGATGTGTTCCAACGACCAGCCGATCCGCGCCTTCGAGTCCCGGCTCAGGTCGACGGCACTGACCGCACCTTCGAAGCCGAGGGGGCCGGTCGCCACCTCCCAGCTGCACGACACCGTGGTGCCCTCGGTGACGGTCGCCACCGCCCGCTTGCGCACCTCCGGCGTGATCAGGTTCAGCGTGCCCAACTCGTCGTCGGGGCCCCACCGGCCCCAATTGGAGAGCTCGTCGAACCAGGAGAGCACTTCGTCTTCGGGCGGCGGCGTCGGCATGCGGAGATCCTTGCCGACGCGGAATAGCGTCGCTCGCATGAGTGAGATCTCCGAGCGCTACCAACGCCTGGGCGACGCCTACGCCGCCAAGGTGGCCGCCGTCCCCGACGACCGCTGGGACAGTCAGACCCCGTGCGAGGAGTGGACGGCGCGCGACCTCGTCGGCCACATGGTGCAGACCCAGGGGATGTTCCTCGGCTTCATCGGCAAGGAGCTGCGCGACGTCCCCGACGCCGGCGACGACCCGCTGGGGGCGTGGAACGCGGCCCGGACCCAGGTGCAGGCCATCCTCGACGACCCCCAGCAGGCAACGACAGAATTCGAGGGCTTTACCGGGCGCTCGACGTTCGAGGCGGCGGTCGACAAGTTCCTGTGCAGCGACCTCGTGGTCCACAACTGGGACCTCTCGCGAGCGACCGGGCTCGAAGACAACCTCGAGTCCGAGGATGCCAAGCGCGTGCGGCGCTACATGGAGTCGATGGGCGACGCGCTCCGCAGTCCGGGGGCGTTCGGGCCCGAGGTCGAGCCGCCCGCCAACGCCGACGAACAGCAGCGGATGCTCGCCTTCCTCGGCCGCGAGCCTTAGGTCGAGCCCTCGATCCGCATACGGTCGGTCTCCCAGAAGCCGCGCATCGATGCGAGCTTGCCGTCCTCGTCGAGGCGATAGGTGAAGACGCCGTCGATCACGGCACGGACGCCACCATCCAGCTCTGTCGTGATCGTGTACACGTTGGCGCACTCGTCACCCGCGGCGTACGACTCGCGGACCGTGAAGCGCACGGGTGCCTGGCTGATCACGTTGTCGTAGAAGGCGGCGATGGCGTCGAGGCCGCGCTGACCCTTGCCCTCGGCATCGAACGACGACACGCCGATGGGATCCTCGACAACCGCGTCCTCGGCGAAGAGCTCCAGCCATGCCTCCCGATCGCCCCTCTCGACCGCGGTCACCGACCGCACCGCCATGTCGCGCGCCGGGTGCGGCGGGTACTTGTCCATTCCCTCCATCGTTACCTCCGTCGTTTCAGAAGATCCGGTAGCTGTCGCGGCTCAGGAAGAACACGATCACACCCGCCCTCATGTGGTGGCCCGCTTCACGTCGACGCCGAACATGCGCTGCGCGATCCGGCGGATCTGAATCTCCTCGGAGCCCTCGGTGATGCGGTAGCGGCGGTGGTGGCGGTAAATGTGCTCGAAGGGCTTGTGACGCGTGTAACCGATGCCCCCGTGCACCTGGATGGCCAGGTCGGCGGCCTCACATACGAGGCGGTTGGCCTGGTAGTTCGCCATCGACACCTTGTCCGACACCGCCATGTGGTCGTTGCGGTCGAGGTGCCACGCCGTCTTGTAGACGAGGTTGCGCACCATCTCGATGCGCGTCTGCATCTCGGCCAGCGGGAACTGGATCGCCTGGTTCCGCCATAGGGGACGCCCGAAGACGATGCGCTCCTTGGCGTAGGCCACGGACTGGTCGACGCAGTATTGGGCGGCGCCGACGCCCGACGCCGCCTGCCGGATGCGGTTCTCGTGGGTGAACATGTTGGCCATCTCGAGGCCGCGGCCTTCGCCGCCGAGGATGGCGTCGTCGGCGACGCGGACGTTGTCGAGGGTGAGCTCGGCGTGCTCGGACGGCATGTTGAACGTCCACCACATGAACTCCACGTTGAAGCCGGGCGCGTCGGTGGGCACGACGAAGCAGGTGATGCCGTTCGCCTCGCCCTGCTGGCCCGACGTGCGGGCGAACACCATGTCGTGGGTGGCGACGTCGAGCCCGGTGTTGAAGCGTTTGGCGCCGTTGATGACCCACTCGTCGCCGTCGCGCACGGCGGTGGTCTCCAGCCACGTGGCGTCGGAGCCATGGTCAGGCTCGGTGAGGCCGAAGGCGACGCGCATCTGGCCCGTGATCATGGGCTCGCACCACTGCTTCTGCTCCGGCGTCCCCACGTTGTGCACCATGAGAACGGACGGGAAGTTGCCGACGATCGACGACTCGTTCTGCAGGTCGTTGTGCAGCCCGAGACCCTTCGCCGCGAGGTGTTCGCGGATGATGGCCATGCCGAGGTTGGAGCCGTCCGAGCCGCCGAGGGCGGCGGGGAGGGCCCACCGCAACAGGCCGGCCGCGTCCGCCCGGCGCCGCATCTCGCCCAGCAGCGCGTACCACTCCTTGCGGGGCACGCCGCCGTTGTCGACGTCGGTGCGAGCGAACTCGCGCCGGTGGTCGAAGAAGCGGATGTTGTCGTCCTGCGCCTCGAGGGGCTGGATCTCGGCCGCGATGAACTCGTCGATGCGATGGAGGAGGTCGGCGATCTCGGGCGGGATCTCAAAGTTCAACTGAACCTCCGCTCCTCCCACCAGGGATAGAAGGCCGGCATGTCGGCCGACACCTTCATCGGGAATTGGGCCGGGCGCTTCTCGAGGAAGGACAGCACTCCTTCGCGTGCGTCCTCGGTGCGGCCCCGCTCCCAGATCGCACGCGAGTCGACCTTGTGGGCCTCCATCGGGTGGTCGGCGCCCAGCATGCGCCACAGCATCTGCCGCGAGAGAGCGACGGCGACGGGCGCGGTGTTCTCCGCCACCTCGTGGGCGAGGGCCTGGGCCGCGGGCAGCAGGTCGTTGGGTCCGTGCACGCTGCGCACCAGGCCACCGGCGAGGGCCTCGGCGGCGGGAAAGACCCGACCCGTCATCACCCACTCCATGGCCTTGCTGATGCCGACGACCCGGGGCAGGAACCACGACGAGGCGGCCTCGGGCACGAGCCCCCGCCGGGCGAACACGAAGCCGAAGCGAGCAGTCTGCGACGCCAGCCGCACGTCCATCGGCAGCGTCATCGTGACGCCGACGCCCACGGCGGGGCCGTTGATAGCTGCGATCACCGGCTTCTTCGACTCGAAGATCCGGAGGGCGACAAGCCCACCGCCGTCACGCGCGTCCTCGAGCCGGGCCTCCTGGCCGCTCGAGTCGCGGTAGTCGAACGTGCCGTCACCCGCCGCGAGGTCGGCGCCGGCGCAGAAGCCGCGCCCGGCGCCGGTCACGATCACGGCCCGCACGTCGTCGTCCGTGTCGGCCCGGTCGAAGGCGTCGAGGAGCTCGTTCATCATCGTGAACGTGAAGGCGTTCAGCTTGTCGGGCCGGTTGAGCGTGATGGTGAGCACCGGCCCGTCGACTTCGTAGAGGATCTCGCTGTAGTTGGGGTCAGCGGGGTAGTCGCTCATTGCGCTGTCCTAGCAGCTACCAGCTGCCGCCACCTCCGCCGCCCCCGCCGCCTCCCGAGAACCCACCCGAGAAGCCGCTCGAGCCCGACGTGCCGGGTGTGGAGGCGATAGTGCCCGCGGTGGTGGTGGTGAAGCCGTCCATGGCCGACGAGAAGGCCGCGAGGGTGAAGAGGTTGGGGCTGACGTACCACCCGCCGGTGTCGGGCAGTTGGCCGTCGAGCCCCGCGAAGGCCCGCGCCCACTTGTCGGTGGCATGGAACACGATGGCGTACGGGAGGTACTCGGAGAACAGGTTCTTCCGCTCGGCGAAGCGGGCCCGCTCCTTCTCACTCTCGTCGATGAAGCGCTTGAACCCGCGCGTTCGCTGCAACACGCCATACCCCTTGGCCGTGCGCGCCGGCATCCAGTGGGCGACCGCGAGCAGCAGGAGCCCGGCCAGCGCCAGTGGGATGCCGAGGAGGGCCACGTGGGTGAGCGCAGCCAGGACGACGAGCGCGGCGATGCCCACGATCGAGGCCAGGATGCCCATCGCCGTCCAGAAGGCCCGCACCCGGTTGGGCCGGCGAACGAACCATCCGCGGTCCATCGCGTCGTCGTACAGCTCGTCCTCCACCTTGTGGAGTTTGGTGGCGAACGTGTTGCGCAGCTCGGACAGCTTCACGTCCGCGCGGCCGCCGGTGAAGATCCCGTCCAGCAGCGTGTCCTCGTACTTCAGCAGCTTGTCGTCGGGCTTGCGGGTTTGGACGAGGTTCCAGTCGGCCTTGCCCCGCCATCCTTCCTTGGGAATCTCCTCGATGCGCAGGTACCCGCGCACGGCCAGGTCGACGATGGTGGCCGTGACGTCGAGGGGGTTGGCGGCCGCGTCCACGAGCGTGCCCAGTTCCCCCGGCCTTAGCTTGTCGGGCGGCTCGAACTCGACGGGGACGCTGCGGCCCGAGCCGAGGGGCACCGGCTCGTCGCGCCCGCTGTCGCTGCCGAAGGCCACGTCGACCGCGCTGCCGACGAATCGCCGGTCGCGCCCGCCGCGCCAGACCAGGGCCACGATGGCGCCGATGAGGACGACGGCAAGCGCGGCCGCGCCCCCGGCCGTCGCCCCCGTCACGGAGAAGGCCCGACTGAAGCTCCACCGCTCCTTCAGGATCGGCGGCCCGACGTGTACCGCACCCTTGGGGAGGCCGACGACGACGGTGAGGCCGGATTGGAACGAAAGCTCGCCCTGGGCGAAGGTCGCCGTCGATCCGTCGACGAGGGCGTGGTCGCACGAAAGCCTCGACCCGTTCGACCCGGCGAAGCAGGCCACCTTCGTGATCGCCGCCGGAGCGGCCACGGTGGCGCCCGCGTTGTTGATGAAGACGAACCACTCGTCGCCGATCGCGTTCCAGAAGAGCTCATCGTGGTCGGGGAAGGCGTTGAGGGCGCCCTGCACCCGGTAGGAGATGTTGTAGGTGTGCACGCCGGTGATCGTGCGACTGGGGTCGCCGATGCGGATGTTGGTCGTGCTCCCCGCGGTCGACACCTTCGTCTGCGCCGGCGTGCCCGGAGAGGTGGTGACGTGAACGTCGCTCACCGGCTCCAGGCGGTCGTAGCGGGCGTTGAAGTGGAAGCGGGTCGGAATCTGGCGGGTGATCCCGTGCTTCGAGTTGCCGCCGAAGTCGTAGACGATCTGCTCGACGATGCGCAGGTCGCCCGACGGCTCGATGGTGATCTGCGACTGGTACCGCTGGATCGACTCGGCCGCCTGGGCCCGAGCAGGCGGGGCGCCGATCAGCAGCGCGAGGAGAGCGAGGACGGGTACGAGGGCCCAGGTCCTGCGCATCAGGGATCGCTATCGGCGCTTCTTCTTGGCGGCAACCTTCTTCTTCGCCGGCGCAGCCTTCTTCTTGACCGGCGATTTCTTGGCCGGCGTCTTCTTGGCGGGCACCGCCTTCTTCTTGGCGGGCACCGCCTTCTTCTTCGCCGGCGCAGCCTTCTTCTTGGCCGGGGCGGCCTTCGTCGCCGGCCGGCGGCCGCCTATGACGCTCATCACACCGGGAGCGGGGATGACGGTTGTCTGACCGCCGGTATCCCACTCGACGGTGACCAGCGCCCCGCTCACACGGGTCACCTTCCCCTGCCGGGTTCCTGCTTTGGACAGCATCTCGACGCGGTCACCGACGTCAGGCATCGCTCAGCACCCTCCCACCACGGACTCGAACCGCCCGCACCCTAGGCAAAGACGGGTGATCCCCCGGCTATCGGGGTAGCCTTGCTACAGGTAATGCGTCCCGCCTTCGGGCGGTGGAGGCCACAGTCCGAGGTTCTCCAGAGACGCACTGGACTTCCGGCCGGGGCGGACCCGGCGGTGGGAGTGCCCGCCATAGGGGACATGCAAGACGTACAAGAGATCGAAGACGCGGCGTGGTCGTCGGCGTATGGGATCGCCACGCCGCAACAGACGGCGTTGCTCGACGCCGACCCGGAGGCCTGGCGCGTCACGCTCCAGCGGTTGGTCGACCGCACCGACGACCTGCTGGAGGCCCGCCCCGCGCCCGCCGACGATGGCGAGGCCGACAGCAACGGCAACGGCGACGGCGACGCCACGGCGGCCCTGCTGACCGGCGTCCGGGACCGGCTCCGCGCCGCCCTCGACGACATCGACACCTCCCCCCGCCGGCCCCGCCTGGCGCCCGAGCCCGCGACCGAAGAGGCAGAGGAGCCGCCCGTCGCCGTCGAGGTCGACGAGGGTGAGCCGGGCACGGTGGAGCTGCAGGCCAGCTGGTCCGCGGACCGCCTGGTCGTCTGGGCCGGCGGCCGGGGCGCTGCGCCCGCCGACCACGACGAGCTCTCCGACCGTCTCGAGGCAGTCGGCGCCCCGCCTCACGGCTGGAGTCCCGACCGGTCCGTACCGCTGCCCTCGGGCGCCAAGGCCGCCGCCCTCTCGATCGACATGGCCGACGCCCTTGGGTGGCTGGTGACGGTCGGCACCCTCACCGGAGACGACAGCGAAGGCATCGGGCCCAGCGTCCGCTGGATGGGACGGGTGTCGCTGGCCGCCGTCAACCTCGTCGCCCAGGGCCGGGTGATCCCGGTGGTGGCCACCACCCGCCGCTCGGGCGGTCGGGCCGTCGATGTCTCGGTGTCGTGGGCGCCGGCCCTGATCGACAACGCCGAGGTGACCAAGCTGGCGTCGAGGATGCCGCCGACCGTGAGCGCCCTCGAACGGGCCGACGCCCGCACCGTCGCCCTCCGGGTGATGGAGCGGGTCGTCGAGGTCATCCTCGGCCAGGCCGCCAAGCGGGTCGACCTCCCCGCCGCCCCACCCCACGTCCGGACTACCGGCGACCTGTCCGCCGCCGTGCTCGCCAGGCTCGACGGATCACCGTTCCCGGCGCCCGTGGCCCCGGCCACGTCCCTCTCCCGCCGCGTGACTGCCTGGGCGAAGCCGGTCGCGGGCGTCGCCCGCACCAAGCTCGTGGTGCAGCTCGACGAGCCCGACGAAAGCAACGCCTGGTTCCTGTCGGTCCTGGGGCCCGGCGCCCAGGGGAAGATGCTGCCCGTCGAGATGGCGCTGGCGGACCGCAAGGACACGGCTGCGGTCGCGGCCGAGCTCGACCGGCTGGAGCGGATGGTGCCCGAGCTGCTGCGCGCCGGCGGCCGCCGGCGGGGCGAGGTCTACCTGTCCCAGAACGAGGCGTGGGACTTCATGACCGAGCGGGGCCCCACGTTGCAGAACGCCGGCTTCGAGGTCCGTGTCCCGCAGCTGTCTCGCCGTAAGCCGCCGCCTGCCCTACGCCTGCTGGCGTCGCCGACCAACGACACCGTCGTGGGCGCCGCCCAGCTGAGCAACGTGCAGTGGTCGGTGACGTTCGACGACGTCGAGCTCACCGCCGCCGAGGTGGCGCGCCTCGCGGCCCAGGCCAAGCCCCTCGTCCAGTCGCGCGGCAAGTGGATCGAGCTCGACCGCGCCGACCTGGCCGAGGCGGCCGCCGCCCTCGCCGAGCGGGAGACGCAGAAGACGCTCACGGGCGCCGAGATCCTCCGCCAGGCGGTCGGCCTCGAGCGGTCGCCGCTCGCGGGCGGCATCCAGGTCGAGGGCACGAGCTGGGCCACCGACATCCTGGCCAAGGCGCAGAACTTCGCCCTCGAGGTGGACACGACACCGCCCGGCTTTCACGGCGAGCTCCGCAGCTACCAGGCCGAGGCCCTGGCCTGGCTCGGGTTCCTCGACACCGTGGGCCTCGGCGGCTGTCTCGCCCTTGACATGGGTCTCGGGAAGACGCCGACGGTCCTCGCCCACGTGGCGGGCACCACAGGCGACGGCCCCACGCTCGTGATCGCACCGCCCGCCGTCGTCGGCAACTGGGCCGCGGAAGCCGAGCGCTTCACGCCGGGCCTGAAGGTTGTCGTGCACCACGGCGCGTCCCGAGCGGTGACTGAGAAGCTCGAGAAAGAGGTCTCGGGCGCCGATCTCGTCATCACCACCTACGCCACCGCAGTGCGCGACGTCGAAGGGTTGTCCGCCATGTCGTGGGACCGCATCGTCGTCGACGAGGCGCAGGCCATCAAGAACCCCGCGAGTGAGACAGCGCAGCAGCTGCGGCGCCTCGATGCCCGCAACAAGATCGCCCTCACCGGCACGCCGATCGAGAACGGCCTCGGCGACCTGTGGTCGATCCTCGACTTTGCCAACCCGGGCATCGTGGGCTCGCGGCCGGCCTTCGTCGCCCAGCTGTCGGGCGATGGTGAGGCCGCCCTACGCGCCCTCAACGGGGTCTTGGTGTTCAGGCGCACCAAGGCCGAGCCCTTCGTGGCCAAGGAGCTGCCGGACCACATCGACGAGCTCGACCACTGCACGATGACACCCGAGCAGATCGGCCTCTACCAGGCCGTGCTCGACGAACTCGTCGCCAACGCCAACGGGAGCAGTGCCCAGGCCAAGAAGGGCGCCGTGCTGGCGGCCATCACCAAGCTGAAGCAGATCTGCAACCACCCGGACGCCTACATACACGACGACAAGCCCCTGGCCGGGCGGTCGGGCAAGCTGGCCCGGCTCGAGGAGATCGTGCACGCCGTGTTCGCGGCGGGCGAGAAGATTCTCGTCTTCACCCACTTCGCCGAGTGGGGCAAGAAGATGGCCGACCACCTCACCGAGGTCACCGGCGTCGACACCGCCTGCTACCACGGCGGCCTCGCACGCGGCGCCCGCGACCGGATGGTCAAGGAGTTCCAGGAGCGCAACGGTCCCGGCGCCCTCGTCCTGTCGCTGAAGGCAGGGGGCACCGGCCTCAACCTCACGGCCGCCAGCCACGTCGTTCTCTACGACCGCTGGTGGAACCCGGCGGTCGAGGACCAGGCGCGCGACCGCGCCTGGCGCATCGGCCAGGAGCGCACCGTCGTGTCCCACCGCCTGGTGTGCCCCGGCACGGTCGACGAGCGGGTGGAAGAAGTCGTCGCCGGCAAGCGCCACATCGCCGACCTCGTCCTGCCCAAGTCCAGCTCGCTCGCCGACCTCGACGCCGAGCAACTGCGCACCGCCCTCGGGCTGCGCCCCGACACGCTGCTCACCGAGGAGACCGTGTGACCGAAGAGAACAAGCAGCAGGCGTCGAAGTCGGGTGCTCGTCGACGTCGCGGCCGCCGCCGCGGCGCCCACGGCCCCCGCCCCGCCGAGCTCTGGCGCCGACCCGCGGACCTCGACGAGCCCGAACCGATCATCCCGGCCAAGGACCCGGCCGCGGTAGTGCGCTCGCTCGGCACCCCTCCACTCCAGGGCCACGGCGCCCTCGTCGACTACTACCTGGCGACCGTCGTCGAGCGCGCCGCGGGCGTCGCCGCCGCCCTGGCCGCCACCGCCAACCTCCTCGGCGACGCCGAAGAGGAGTAGCGCCCACGCCGAGGGCTACGGTCCATCTCGTGAGTGAGCGGTGGCGAGCGAAGCTCGACAGCGATCACTCCGAAGAGGGAGAGGCGCCGCCGAAGGCGGCACGATTAGGGGCGGAGCCCATGACCGAGATCCTCCACGAATCCGACGCCGATATCGCTGCCCTCGAGGGTCAGCGCGTCGCGGTCGTCGGCTATGGCAACCAGGGCCGCTCGTGGGCCCTCAACCTCCGCGACTCGGGCGTCGACGTCGCCGTCTGCGTCCGCAACGACGAGACCCGCAAGACCGCCGAGGCCGACGGGTTCGCCGCGACCGACGTGGAGGCGGCCAGCGACGCCGACGTGATCTGTCTGCTGGTGCCCGACGACGTCATTCCCGGACTGCCGATCAAGCCGCGGGCCGAGTCCCTCGTCGTCGTCGCCAGTGGCTACACCCTTGCCTTCGAGCGCCTGCAGCCACCCGGCGACGCCGGCATGGTCGCGCCCCGCATGCTCGGCCCCGAGGTGCGCCGCTGCTACGAGGAGGGCGTCGGCTTCATCACGGCTGTTGGCGTGCAGCAGGACGCGACCGGCACCGCACGGGCCCGCACCTTGGCCGTGGCGTCGGCGATCGGCGGCCTGCGCCAGGGCGCCATCGAGCTGACGCCGATGCAGGAGGCCGTGCTCGACCTCGCCGTTGAACAGGCGCTGTCGCCGCTGTTGCGGCGGGTGAACGAGTCGTTCATCACCGTGATGATGGAGGAGGGCATCCCCATCGAGGCCATCCTCACCGAGCTGTTCCTGTCGGGCGAGGTCGAGCGCACGTACCGGCTGGTGCGCCTCGAAGGGGGCGCCGCGCAGACACTGCATCACTCCCCCACCAGTCAGTACGGGCAGCTCTCGCGCGTCGGCCGTTATGACCATCTCGACGTGGCTGCCACCATGCGCGACCTCGTGGGCGACATCACGTCCGGCGCCTTCGCCGACGAGTGGGACGCCGAGCGCGACGCCGGCTACCCCAAGCTCACCGAGCTTCGCGACAAGGCCCTCGCGCCCGAGATCCTGGCCTTCGAAGAAGACCTCCGCACCAAGCTGGGGGAACGGGCAGTCCAACGATGATCTTCACCGACACCGAGCTCGACTACCTGCAGAGCCAGCGGCTGGCGCGCATCGCCACCGTTTCCGCAACGGGCGAGCCCGACGTGGCGCCCGTCGGCTTCCGTGTCGACGGAGACGACGTCGTCGTCGGCGGCCTCGACCTGACAAAGACCCGCAAGTACTACAACGTGAAGGCCACCGGCCGAGCCTCGCTCGTGGTCGACGACCTGGCGACGATCGATCCCTGGCGGCCCCGTCTCGTCAAGGTCACGGGCCGCGCCGACATCGGCACCGACGACCGCGGCAACCCCACCATTCGGATCCACCCCCAGACCGTGTGGAGCTTCGGCCTCGGCGACGGTGAGCGCCCGGGCTTCGGCGAAATGAAGCGCACCGTCGGCTGACTTCTCATCCGGCGCCGTCGGCGAAGCAGTCGTCAGCTTCTGACTCCGCCTCCTCGCCGGAGCGTTCCGCGGAACGTTTTTGGCCCCTCAAAAGATCTTTCCCCGGGCGTCTGGCCGAGCGACCATCGGTGCCACCAAGATGACCCGGTGGCGCACGACTCGATCGTCGAAGCCGCTCGCCGGCTGTTCGGGTACGACGCGCTGCGGCCGGGCCAGCGGGAAGCGATCCAGAGCGTGCTCGACG
>DASZJL010000128.1:0-5860 GCA_035948135.1 Acidimicrobiales bacterium
GTCGAAGGCCGTCGACAGACCGTCGCCGCCGGCCCGCAGGATCTCCCGGAAGCGGACGTTGGTGTCCTCGGCCGTGCCGAAGCCCGCGAACATGCGCATCGTCCAGAGCTTCGAGCGGTACATCGAGGCGTACGGGCCGCGTGTGTAGGGGTACTGGCCGGGGAAGTCGCCGTCGTCGGGTCCGTAGACGGGGTCGAGGCGGACGCCGGACATCGTCTCGGCGTCGACGTCGCGCTTCGGCGCCTCGTCGAACTCGCGCTGCCATTCGTCCCTATGCGTCACGTGATCAGTATGCCGTCATCGGTTGACGTGTTGGGCGGCCTTGAGGAGCTGCGTCACGTCGACCATCTTGAAGCCACGGGCCTTGAGGCCCTCGAGCAGCATCGGCAGCGCCTTCATCGTCTTCGTCCGGTCGGGGATGCCGCCGTCGTGGGCCAGGATGATCGATCCCGGGCCCACCCGCGTGAGCATGTCGTCGAGGGCGTCGCGCGTGTCGGGCGTGTGGTCGACGAAGCGCTCGAGGCAGAGGTCCCAGAAGATCGTGCGGTACTGGTTTGCATTCGCCAGCACGCCCACGGCTTCGTCGGTGAGGCCCTTCGGGGGGCGGAAGTACTTCGGCGGCGGCGCCCCGACTTGGGTGATGGCGTCCGCGCCTTGGGTGATCTCCTGCTTGACCATGACCGTCGGCATGATCTCGAGGTCGGGATGGTCCCACGTGTGGTCGGCGACCTCGTTGCCGTCGTTGAGGACGGCGTGCACGAGGTCGGGGTGCGCGACGACGTTCTTGCCGACCTCGAAGAAGGTGGCGTGGGCGTGGTACTGACGCAGGAGCTCGAGCACGGTCGGCGTCCAGCGAGGGTCGGGCCCGTCGTCGAAGGTGAGGGCCACCATGCGCTGGTTGGTCTGCACGCGGACGACAGCGCCTTTGCGCCCCGCCGGCGGCGCCGACGCGGAATTACCGGGCCACACGAGGGCGGCGACCCCGAATCCCACAGCTGCAGAGGCGATGCATGCCGCTGCGACTACCACCCGTCGCACGCCTGAAGACTACGGGTAGGGTCGCCGACTATGACGGCGGCAGAGAAACAGGCACCGGACCGCAACCTGGCGATGGAGCTGGTCCGAGTCACCGAGGCGGCGGCGCTGGCCGCCTCCCGGTGGATGGGCAGGGGCGACAAGGAAGGCGCCGACGGGGCGGCCGTCGAGGCCATGCGAGTCGTACTGGCCACCGTCGCCATGGACGGCATCGTCGTCATCGGCGAGGGCGAGAAGGACGAGGCGCCGATGCTCTTCAACGGCGAGCAGATCGGCGACGGCACACCGCCGTCCGTCGACGTCGCCGTCGATCCCATCGACGGCACCACGCTGACCTCGCTCGGCCGCGGCAACGCGCTCGCGGTCATCGCCATGAGCGAGCGGGGGACGATGTTCAACCCCGGGCCGTGCGTCTACATGGAGAAGATCGCCGTCGGTCCCGACGCCGCCGGCGCCGTCGACATCACCCGCTCCCCTACGGACAACCTCGAGGCCGTGGCCAAGGCTCTCGGGCGTGACGTGCGCGACCTCACCGCCGTCATCCTCGACCGCGACCGCCACAAGGACCTGATCGCCGAGGTACGGGCCGCCGGCACCCGCATCCGTCTGATCCCCGACGGCGACGTGGCCGGCGCCATCTCCACGGCGTGGCCCGAGTCGGGTGCCGACGTGCTGTTCGGCATCGGTGGCACGCCGGAGGGGGTCATCGCCGCCGCCGCCCTCAAGTGCATGGGCGGCGAGATCCTGGGACGGCTGTGGCCGCGCAACGACAAGGAGCGTCAGACCGCAATCGACGAGGGTTACGACCTCGAGAAGGTGCTGACCACCGACGACCTCGTCGCCGGCGACAACGCCTTCTTCGCCGCCACCGGCATCACCGACGGCGAACTGTTGCAGGGCGTCCACTACGACACCCGGGGCGCCACCACCGAGTCCCTCGTCATGCGCTCCAAGTCCGGCACCGTCCGCCGCGTCGACGCCCGCCACCGCCTCCCCAAGCTCCGCGAGTACGCCTCAATCGAGTTCGGCTGACCCGCTATTGCTGACTTATGTGCGCTGAGCGCACAGAAGTCAGCAATAGCAACGTGAGTTCACAGGACGCGGCGCATTTGGACGAATTCGCGGCCGTTCTTCCAGGTCCAGTGGGCAACCTCCGTCCAGCCCCGCTGCAGATAGAAGCCGTATGCCCCACTGTCGACGTAAGTCCGCAGACCGAGGTGCGGGGAATCGCGCTCGGCGGCGAGTGACTCGAAGGCCGCGAGCAGCTTGCTGCCGATCCCTTGGGCGCGCAGTTGAGAAGCGACCATCAGCCGGCGCAAGTAGGCGACGCCGCCTTGGGTATAGCCCGACGCCACGCCCACGATGGCACCGTCGCGGCTAGCGACGATGGTGAAGGGCTCCTCGTCCTTGGCGTCGGGTCCGAGCATCTCGACGCGATACGCGTCCCATTCTCTCTTCGCGAATGCTTCGGCCTCCGGGTCGGGCCGCTCGCTGACCGTCAGCTCCAGCTCGATGCCGCCGCGACCGACGATGGCGGGCGGGGCGAACGACGCGTCGGCAATCGGTCGCCACACCCGGCCGGCGGCCGTCTTGGTCTCCTCCAGCAAGTGCACGCGCTCGAACGTCACCGTCGCCCGGTAGCCCGCCAGCGCGTCGAGAGCGGACGCGATGCGCGCCGAGTCCATCTCGTCGGCGATCGTCACGTGAGGGACAAAAGCCCAGGTGAGAGGCCGTTCGAGCGGCGGAACGAACACGCGATCGCGAACTCGCTGGAGCGCTTCGACGTCCGGACCCGAGACCGCCAGGTAGAGGGTGGGGTTGTGGGGAAGGAAGGTGGCCGGTGGGCCGAGCTCGAGGGTGAGCGGCGTCACCGCAGCAGCGGCCCCGCGCAGCACACGCAGGGCGTCGGGCATGGCGTCTTCTCTGACGTTGACGGGCGGCACCAGCGTGAGGTGGGACGGGATTCGATCGAGCGCGCCGTCGTCGCACGCGCGCCGCAGGGCCTCGACCTCGCGGTCGATGGGCGACGGCAACAGAAGGGCGACACCCAGACGACGCTTGGGCACGGCTAGGGCTGGAGGAGCGCGTTCATGCGACGCGACGCAACGCGCAGGCCGACCAGCCCCATCACCGTCAGGTACAGCACGTGCACGAAAATGTCGGGACCGACGGTGCCTGTGGTGAACGCTCGCTCCATGGCGACACCTTGGTACAGCGGCGTGCACTGCACGATGACCTGGAGCGCTCGCGGATAGGTCGACAACGGATAGAAGGTGGCCGAGAACAGGAACAGCGGCAGGATCGAGAGCTGGACGAACTCGAAGTCCTGCCAGCTCCGCATGAAGGACGTCCCGCTCATGCCCACGGCCGCGAATGCGAAGCCAATCAACGTCGCCCCTGGTAACGCCAGCACGGCCCAGAAGGAGTGGACGAGTCCGAGCGCAGCCATGACCACGAGGAAAGCCGTGGCATACATGACGCCTCGGGTGAGTGCCCAGCCGATCTCGCCGACCGCCAGGTCCTGCACCGTGATCGGTGTAGCGAGGATGGCGTCGTAGCTCTTCTGGTACTTCAGCTGGAAGAAGACCCCGAAGGTGCTGTCGAACACGGCGCCGTTCATGGCCGACGCCGCCAGCAATGCGGGGGCCACGAATGCGGCGTAGCTGAGGCTTTGGCCGCTCACGTGGAGGGTGGGAACCAGCTTCCCGAGACCCACCCGGATCGAGAGGAGGTAGAAGAGCGGCTCGAAGAACCCGGCGATGAACGTCAGCCAGAGGTGCCGGTACACCATGACCTTGCGTTCGAGGATTCGTCGGGCGCGGCCGCCGGGAAGCAGCACTGGCGACGCGATGCGCAGCGGGAGCGTCGCCATCAGTAGACGAGCCGCCGGCGATAGGTGACGTTGGCGACGAGGGCACCGACGACTGTCCATGCCGCCAGGTACGCCACGTGGCCGACCGAGCCGAGGAACGAGGCCGTGCCCAACGACAGGTGCCTGCACAGGTCGACGCCGTGCCACAGCGGTGTGAGGTAGGCGATGGGCCGGAGGATCGCGGGGAGCTGGGAGACCGGAAAGAACGTCCCCGAAAACAAGAACAGGGGGATGATCCCGAAGCGAAAGAGGGCGGTGAGTCCGGAGTCGCGTTCGAGCGTCACCGAGAACGCGCAGATAGGCGCCGCGAATGCCAGCCCGGTCAACACCGCGGCGGGCAACAGGAAGATGCCCTCGGCCGACTCGATGGTCCCGAACAGCGCCATGACCACGATGAAGACGGAGGCACCCATCGCCACCCGCAGCGTGATCCACGTGAGATGGCCGGCCAGCACGTCGCGCACCCGCAGCGGCGTGGAGAGCATGGCGTCGTAGGTCTTGAGCCACTTGACCGCCGCCATGACCGGCCAGCTCGACTCCATGGCCGCCGTCTGCATTGCCGCCGCGGCCAGCAGCGCCGGGGCCAGGAACACGAGGTAGGTGACCCCGCCGAGGTTCGACTGACCGGCGTGGCCCCTGTTGACGAGCGAGCCCAGCCCCAGGCCCATGGCTGCCAGGAACAGGACGGGCTGCAGCACGCTCGACACCGCCGACCCCCGCCACGTGCGCTTGTAGCGGTAGGCCCACGACTGCAACGAGCGGACCGCGGCCGAACTCATGGCACTCAGTCCACCAAGGTGCGGCCGGTGAGGTGGAGGAAGACGTCCTCGAGGCTGCTGCGTCGGACCAGCACGCTCTCCGGTCGGACGCCTTGGGCGTGCACCGCGGCCAGGGCGGCCTCGCCGTCGTTGGCGTACAGCAGGACGCGGTCGGGCAGGACCTCCACGCGCTCGGCGGCGCCGTCGAAGTGGGCCAGCGCGAACGCCGCGTCGTCGGCCGGGAGGCGGACCTCGAGCACCTCGCGGGTGGAGTAGCGGCTGATGAGGTCCCGGGGCGTGCCCTCAGCGACGATGTGGCCGTTGTCCATGACCACGAGCCGATCGCAGAGCTGCTCGGCCTCGTCCATGTAGTGGGTGGTGAGCACCTGGGTGACGCCCTGCTGCTTCAGCCGGTACAGCCGATCCCACACCGCGTGCCGGGCCTGCGGGTCGAGCCCGGTGGTTGGCTCGTCGAGCAGCAGGAGCTCAGGCTCGCTGACCAAGGCCCGAGCGATCGTGAGGCGGCGCTTCAGGCCGCCCGAGAGCGGATCCACCCGTTCGTTGGCCCGGTGGTCGAGCTGGACGAACTCCAGAAGGCGATCGGCGCGTTCGCGCACGACCGAGCGAGGCAGGTCGAAGTAGCGCCCGTAGATCAGGAGGTTCTCGCGCACGGTCAACTCGACGTCGAGGGTGTCCTCCTGCGGCACGACGCCCAGCCGGCCCCGGATCTTGGGGCCGTCGGTCGCGGGATCCATGCCGAGGACGCGCAGCACGCCCTCGCTGACGGGTGACACGCACCCGATCATCCGCATGGTCGAGCTCTTGCCGGCCCCGTTGGGGCCGAGGAAGCCGAACGACTCGCCCCGCTGCACCTCGAACTCCACGGCGTCGACCGCGGTGAACGTCCCGAAGCGCTTGGTCAGCCCCCGCGCGTGGATGAGCGCTTCCCCATACTCCTCGGCCACGGGCCGAGGTTACGGGGACGCCACGGGTTAGTGGCTGGTGCCGCCCGCGTCCTGCAACGAGAGGCGGACGTGCACGCGGCGGAGGCGGGCCTCGACCGCCGCGTCGTCGGTGTCCATGACCTTGCGTTCCAGCTCCTCGCGGTCACGCCGGGCCCGTTCGAAGTCGATCTGGCCGGCGAGCTCGGCCAAATCGGAGAGGAGGATCACGCTGTTGTCCCGCACGTGGACGA
>DASZJL010000129.1:0-8245 GCA_035948135.1 Acidimicrobiales bacterium
ATGAGGCGCAGGATCTCGGCTTCACAGAAGATCGACGCCAGGCGCTGACGCAGGACCGGATCTTCGACGCCCCCGGCCTTGCGCAACAGGTCGAGCAGGTCGAACGCGGTCGGTCCGTTGCCCCAGAGCACGCCGCCGGTCGAGAGCGACACCCGTTCGTTGGAGAGCGTGACCTTGGCGAGCGCCCAGCCCCGGTTCTCCTCGCCGACCAGGTGCTCGGCGGGAATGCGCACGTCGTCGAAGAAGACCTCGTTAAACGTGTGCAGTCCGGTCATCTCGATGATGGGCCTGATCTCGATGCCGGGCAGGTTCATCGGGCACACGAAGTAGGAGATGCCCTGGTGCTTCGGCGCCTCGGGATCGGTACGGGCGATGAGGATGCCGAACTTGGCGATGTGCGCGAACGACGTCCAGATCTTCTGCCCGTTCACGACGTACACGTCGCCGTCGCGGACCGCCCGCGTCGACAGGTTGGCGAGGTCGGACCCGGCGCCCGGCTCACTGAAGAGCTGGCACCACATCTCCTCGCCCGCGAGCATCGGCAGCAGGTAACGCGTCTTCTGGTCCTCGTTGCCGGCGTGCAGCAGCGTCGGCCCCGCCCAGCCGATGCCGATGGGGTTCATGGGCCGGGACACGCCCGCCCGCCGCAGCTCGTCGTCGACGATCAGCTGGTGAACGGGGTCGGCGCCCAACCCCCACGGCTGTGGCCAGTGCGGCGCCACATAGCCGGCCTCAGCCAGCTGCCGGCCGCTCGGTCGCGTGTGGTCCGAAAGCCAGTCGCGTACCGCAGCGCGGCGCGGATCGTCGTCGCCCGGCAGCTCGAAGTCCACGCGGCGCAGCGTAGAGTTCCCGCCCAATGAGCGACAACGGCTGGAACTTCGCGGACGTGTGGGAACTGATCACCGACGTGCAGCCGGACAAGCCGGCGACGCTGCACGGCGACCGGCGGTCCACGTGGGCCGAGCTCGACCGACGGGCCGACGGCGTGGCCCGGGCCTTGCTCGACGCGGGCGTCGAGCGCCAGGACAAGGTCGGGCAGTACCTCTACAACTGCCCCGAGTACTTGGAGTCGGTGTACGCGTGCATGAAGGCGGGCCTCGTACCGGTCAACACCAACTACCGCTACGGCGACGAGGAGCTCGTCTATCTGTGGGACAACGCCGACGCCGTGGCGGTGATGTTCCACGGCGCTTTCACCGAGCGCATCGAGGCGATCCGCAGCCGGGTGCCGAAGGTGCGCCTTTGGCTGTGGGTCGACGACGGCAGCGGCCCATGCCCGTCGTGGGCGTCGCCATACGAGGACGCCGCCAAGCAGGCCACCGACCGCGTCGTGCCGCCCTGGGGCCGCAGCGGCGACGACCTGTACATGCTCTACACCGGCGGGACGACCGGCATGCCCAAGGGGGTGATGTGGCGACAGGACGACCTCTACGTGCGCTTCTCCCAGTCGGTGATGCACGACCCCGAAGACGTCGACCTGGCCGCCGTGCGCGCACGGGTCGAAGCCGCTGCGCCGCTCGTCGGCCTCCCGGCGTGCCCGCTGATGCATGGGACGGGCGCCTTCACGTCGTTCCAGACGATGTTCATGGGCGGCGCCATCGCGACGCTCACATCACGCAAGTTCGACGTCACCGAACTGCTCGACACCATCGAGCGTGATCGGGTGAACACGATCGCCATCGTGGGCGACGCCTTCGCCCGCCCCATGCTCGCCGCGCTCGACGAGTTCCCCGAGCACTGGGACATCTCCAGCCTGCTGATGATCGTGTCGTCCGGCGTGATGTGGAGTGAGCCCGTGAAGCAGGGCCTGCTGCGGCACCACCCGGGGATGCTGCTCGTCGACGCCTTCTCGTCGTCGGAGGCGCTCGGCATGGGCCAGTCGGTCTCGAGCGCAGGCGGGGCCGCCAAGACCGCCAAGTTCATGCTGGGGGAGCACGCACGCGTGTTCACCGACGATGGCCGCGACGTGCAACCGGGGTCGGGGGAGATGGGCCGGGTCGCCGTCCGCGGCCGCTGCCCGGTGGGGTACTACAAGGATCCCGAGAAGTCGGAGCGGACGTTCCCGGTCATCGACGGCGAGCGGTACTCGGTGCCGGGCGACTACGCCACCGTCGAGTCCGACGGCAGCCTGCGCCTCCTCGGGCGAGGGTCGGTGTGCATCAACACCGCCGGCGAGAAGGTCTACCCCGAGGAGGTCGAGGAGGTGCTCAAGGAGCACGGCGCCGTGCGCGACGCCGTCGTCGTGGGTGTGCCCGACGAGCGCTTCGGCGAAATCATCGTGGCCTGGGTGGAACCGGCGGCCGGCGGCGGCGTCGACGAGGGCGACGTCATCGCCCACGTGAAAGCACGGCTCGCCGGCTACAAAGCCCCGAAGCGGGTGCTCACCACCCAGACCATTGGGCGCAGCCCGGCCGGAAAAGTCGATTACGCCCGCCTAAAGGGCCTCGCCATCGACAAATTGCAGCAGTAGCGTTGTTGGCGGCCCGACCGGGGGGAAGGGCTTGGGAGGTTTGGCGTCATGAGACGGCTCGTGTCCGTCATCGCAGCTTTGGTCGTCGCGACCGGAACAGTCGTGGGTGTGAGCGCAGCGCCGGTGTCTGCGCAATCCAACTGCACAGCCGAGAAGACGGGCTACATCCCCGACACGGTCTTCGTGCCTCCGGGGGCGACGTGTGTGCTCACCAACGCCACCGTGATCGGCAGCGTGATGATCCAGCCGTCCGGCATCCTTCGGGTCTTCAACTCCAACCTGTTCGGCTACATGGTCTCGGCCGACAACCCCGGCGGCTTCTTCATCACCGGTTCCACCGTGTACGGCAGCGTCGTGATCAACCGACTGACGCCCACCTCGTTCTTCCCCAACGGCATCTGCAGCTCACTCCTCGGCGGGTACCTCGTGTTCGCCGCGAGTGCACCGTGGTCTACCTTCACGGTCGGCCCCGGCTTCCTCGGAGGCGACGAGGGCCCGGCCCTCTGCTCGTCCGCGAACACCATCCGGGGCTCGGTGAGCTTCCAGAGCAACCAGGGCCGCTTCCAGTTCGGCGGTAACACCGTGTACGGCTCGGTCCAGGCCAGCTACAACACCGGCGGCGGCGCCATCAACAACAACACCATCTTCGGCTCGCTCTCGTGCTTCTACAACAACCCGGCCGTGACCAAGTCCAACAACCACGCGAACGGCGCCACTTACTGTTAGCTGTCCTCATCGACGGCCTCACAGCCGGAACCGCCGGAGCTGCTCTCAGCGGACTGCCGTCCACGGTGCTGACGCTGAAGAACGGCGACGACGTCCTCGACTCGACGAAAGCGGTCGGGCGCGCCGTTCTGGGGCCGAACGAGGACGGCCTGAGCGTGCTGATCGCCGGAGGCACCGCTCACGTCGCCATCTCGTTGGCCTGGGGGATCGTGCTGGCGGCCGTGCTCCCCCGCCGTCACACCGTCGTCGCCGGAGCGATGGCCGGGCTCGGCATTGCCGCTCTCGACCTCGGTGTCGTCGGTCGCCGGTTGCCGTCGATCCGGGCGCTCGACCCCGCGCCCCAGATCCTCGACCACATCGCCTACGGCCTCGTCGTCGGGGCCGCTCTCAGTCGCGTCCGGCGATAAATGGTGCCGCCTTCGGCGGCGCTCAGTCCCGAGCGGCGTCGGCGAGCTCCGCTCGCCACCGTCCGCTCAGCCGACGACGATCATCTGGGCCGGGACGTGCGCCGGATGCAACTGGCAGTAGACGCGGAACTGACCCGTCTTGTGCGGCGTGAAGCTGACCATCTGGGACTGGTTGGGCGGCACGACCCGGTGAATGTTGAACGCGTCGATGCTGAAGCCGTGGGCCTTGTCGGTGGTGTTGTCGACCCGGAGGTTGACCTTGTCGCCCTCGGTCGTGGTGATGGTGCCGATCGAGTAGCCGGACACACCGTTGGCCGACGTGATGTTGATGCGGAAATCTTCGGTCGCGTGGTTGCCACCACACCCCGCCAGGACCACTCCGCTCACGATGGCGGCGACCGCCACCACAAGGACCCGTTTCTTCACGGGCCGGGAACCTAGCGGCCCGCGGCCCGATTGATCAGGTCGTCGTGCTAGCCCCGGCGACGCTCCATCCAGTCGGGCCGTTGCTGCTTCTTGGCCCGGCGCTTGGCCAGGAAACCCTTGGGCTCGTCGGCCTGCTGGGCGCTCAGCTCCAGGTGGTCGGTGGCGGCCGCCTGCGCCTCCTCGCGGCTGTCGAACAACGGGCTGCGGAACCCGCACGAGCACGCCACGCCGTACCCCTTTCGGTTGGTGTCGGTCACCAGGTAGGGCGCTTCCATCAGGTGCTCGTCGCTCTCGGTCACAGCTCTACTTTGGCACCACCGTGGGTAGCGTGGCGACATGCCCGCTCGGCGTCCCCCCGAGCGTCCCACGCACCTCGCCCCGGCCATCGACCTGGGCGGCAGCCGCGTGCTCGTCGGCACGTGCTCGTGGACCGACCGAACCCTGGTCAACGAGTCCGACTGGTACCCCCGCCGGTCGATGACGGCGGCCGAGCGGCTCGCCTTCTACGCCTCCCGGTTCCCCGTCGTCGAGGCCGACAGCACCTACTACTACCCGCCCACGCCCGAGATGTCGGCGTCGTGGGTCGAGCGCACGCCTGATGCCTTCACCATGAACGTGAAGGCCTACTCGCTGCTCACCGGCCACCCGACGTTCCCGCAGTCGCTGTGGCCCGACCTCCAAGCCCAGGTGGCGAGCGAGCACCGCGACAAGCGCTCTCTGTACGCGAGCCACCTGCCGCCCGAGGCGATCGAAGAGGCCTGGGACCGCTTCCGCCACGCTCTCATGCCCCTCCACTCGGCGGGCAAGCTCGGTGCCGTCCTCCTCCAATACCCGCGCTGGTTCACGCCCAAGGAGGCCAACCGCGAGGAGCTGGCGGCGGCCCGGCGCCGCCTCGCCGACTACGACCTGTGCGTCGAGTTCCGCAACGGACGCTGGCTGGCCGACGACGAGGCCGACCGCACCTTCGAGTTCCTCGAGTCGCAGAACCTGGCCTACGTCTGCGTCGACGAGCCCCAGGGATTCGACTCCTCGTTGCCGCCCGTCGTGGCCGTCACGTCCGACCTCGCGGTCGTGCGCTTCCACGGCCGCAACGCCGAGACGTGGACCGCCGACGTGCCCAGCGCCTCGTTCCGGTTCCGGTACCGCTACCAGCCCGAAGAGCTCGAGGAGTGGGTCCCGCGCATCCAAGAGGTGGCGGCGTCGGCCAAGGAGGTCCACGTCCTCATGAACAATTGCTACCGCGACTACGCGGTCGACAACGCGTCTGAGATCGCCCGCCTGCTGCGCGGCGAGCCGGCACGCGAGGAGCCGGCCGAGCCCGCCCAGCAGACGCTCGACATCGGTTAGCAGTTCGAGCCGGATAGGTAGCGTCGGCCCGTGCCCGCCTTCCCGTCCTCGGACGGCTTCGAAGTGGCCGCGTTCGATCTCGGCGGCGACGGCCCGCCCCTGCTCATGGCCCACGCCACCGGCTTCCACGGCCTGGTGTGGAAGCCGATGGCTGCCGACCTCCCCGACTTCCACTGCTACTCCTTCGACGAGCGCGGCCACGGCGACTCGCATCGCCCGCCCGAACACAGCTACGACTGGACGGGCTTCGCCGACGACGCCCTCGCCGCGGTGGACGGCTTCGGGCTCGAGCGTCCGTTCGGCGTCGGCCACTCGGCGGGTGCCGCCGCCCTGCTCATGGCGGAGGCCTTCCGCCCCGGAACGTTCCGCGCCCTCTACCTGTGGGAGCCGGTCGTGATGCCGTTCGACGACCCGCTCGGCCCGCAGGACAACCCGCTCAGCGAGGGCGCCCTGCGCCGCCGCGAGGCGTTCCCTTCGCGGGACGACGCCTATGAGAACTACGCGTCGAAGCCGCCCTTCTCGGTGCTCCACCCTGACGCCCTGCGCGCCTACGTCGACCACGGCTTCGCCGACGCCGACGATGGCCACGTGCGGCTCAAGTGCCGGCCCGCCGACGAGTCGCAGGTGTACCGGATGGGTTCTGCCCACCCCGCCTTCTCCCGCTTTGGCGAGGTGCAGTGCCCCGTCGTCCTGGCGTGCGGCCAGAACACGAACGCCTTCGGCCCCGACCTCATCCAGCTGCAGGCCGCCCGCCTCCCCCACGCCCGCACCGAGGTCTTCGAGGGCCTGGGCCACTTCGGCCCCCTCGAGGACCCCGCCACGGTCGCGGCGGCCGTCCGAAAGGCCTTTATCGAGCCCGGCTGAGGCCCTCCGACTATCCCTCGTTCTTGTCACACCCCCTGGTTACAGTCGGAATCGATGGCTCTCCCGCTCCCCACGTCGCTCACCCCGTCCAAGGTGGCATCGTTCAAGGACTGCGCACTGGCGTTCCGGTTCTCGGCCATCGACCGCCTGCCCGAGCCCCCGGCGCCCCACACGACCAAGGGCACGCTCGTGCACCGGGCCCTCGAGCTGCTGTTCTGCATCGACCCGCCGAGCGAGCGCACGATCCCCGCCGCCCTGCGCTGCCTCGAGCAGGCCCAGGCCGACCTCCGCGACCATCCTGAGTACGCGGGCCTGGGGCTCACGCCCGACGAGGAGGCCACGTTCCTCGCCGAGGCCGAGGCGCTGCTACGCAACTACTTCCTTCTCGAAGATCCGTCCACCATCCACCCCATCGGGCTCGAGCTGCGCCTCGAGGTCGAGGTGGGGTCACTGCGCCTACGCGGCGTCATCGACCGCCTCGAGCTCGACGCCGGCCGCCTGGTCGTCACCGATTTCAAAACCGGCCGCGCCCCGAATCAGCGCTACGAGCAGGGTCGCTTGGGCGGCGTGCACTTCTATGCGTTCCTGTGCGAGCGGCTCTTCGGGCGCCGCCCCGACCGCATCCAGCTGCTGTACCTGCAGGAACCGGTTGCCATCATCGCCGAGCCGAGCGAGCAGTCCATCAGGGGCCTCGAGCAGCGAACGTCGGCCATCTGGAAGGCCGTCGAGCGGGCCTGCGAGACCGAGAACTTCAAGCCCCGGCCCTCGGGGCTGTGCGAGTGGTGCTCGTTCCGGTCGTACTGCCCGGCGTGGGGCGGCGACCCCGCCCAGGCAAAAGAACTGTTGCCACTCGTCCCGGCGTAGGTAACTACCGTCTAAGGGTGCCATTGGTGCCCAAGGACGTGCGTGCCCGGATTACGCGCTTCGACGACCGGGTCGACAGCGCCTTCGACAGTCTGCGCGGCAATCCCGCCACCGACCGCCTCTTCTACGGGGCGTCGGAGCTGGGCGACTTCAGCTTGGTGTGGTTCATCCTCGGTGCCCTCCGGGGGCTCCGCTCCGAGCGCGACTGGCACGCGGCTGTGCGAGTCGGCGTCGGCCTCGCCGTCGAGTCGGCGTTGGTGAATGGTGTCATCAAGTCGTTCTTCCGCCGCCGCCGGCCGCGCACCGAGGGTTTCATTCCCACGCTGCCGCTGCGCCGGCCGCGCACGAGCAGCTTCCCGAGCGGCCACGCCACGTCCGCCTTCAGCGCGGCGGCCCTCCTGAGCGAGGACGACGCCCTGTGGCCCCTGTACTACGCCATCGCCGGTGTGGTCGCCACCAGCCGCGTCTACGTCAAGATGCACCACGCGTCCGACGTGATCGCCGGGGCCGCCCTCGGTGCCGTCATGGGACGGGCGGCTCGCAAGGCGTTCCCGCTGTCACCGGCGCCCACCATCACTGCCGTTTCGGAATCCGACGCCCCGGGGAGGGGTTGATCCAGTCGTGAGTACTTCTTTCGCCGTGACCTGGGACTACCGGTGTCCCTTCGCCCGCAACGCCTCCGAGCACATCCTCACCGCACTGGCGGCGGGCGCCGACTGGGACGTGAGCTGGGTGCCGTTCTCCCTCAACCAGGCGCACGTCGAGGACGGCGACCCCGACGTGTGGGACGACCCCACGAAGGCGGACGGCCTGCTCGCCATGCAGGCCGGCATCGCTGTGCGCGACCGCTGGCCCGAGGTCTTCCCTGCCGTACAGCGGGCACTGTTCGCGGCTCGTCACGACGAGGGCCGCGACATCCGTGACGAAGACGTCGTTCGCGAAGTCCTGACCGCCAACGGTGCCGACGCCGACGAGGTGTTCAAGGAGATCGCCGGCGGCCAGCCGCTCAAGGTGTTCCGTACCGAGCACGAACGGGCCGTCGCCGACTACCACGTCTTCGGCGTACCCACTTTCATCGCCGGCGGCGAAGCCGTCTTCGTGCGGGTGATGCACCGACCCGGCGCCGACGCCGACCACGCCC
>DASZJL010000130.1:0-23047 GCA_035948135.1 Acidimicrobiales bacterium
CGACGAGCTCGAGCGGGAACCGCGAGAGCCCGAGGCGTCGCCACTCGTCTGCCTGCTCTTCGGCGCGGTCCAGGTCGTAAGCCACGTGCACCGCGCGGAGCTCGTCGGGCGCCAAAGCTCTCGCGTACTGCATGGCGCGGGCCGTGCTGCGGTCGAGGCGGTCGACGAGGACGAGCACGACGTGGCGGCGCAGGACGGGCGCTTCGGCCGCCGCCTTGGCGTCGCCCTCGAGCTCTTCGGCCTCGGCCTCGTACTGCTTGTTGAGCCGCGTCAGCCCGTAGACCATGACGGGCACGAGCAGGATGATCACCCACGCGCCGAGGATCGCCCCCGGAGGCTTGAACTTGGTGATGGCGATGATGACGTCGACGATCAGCGACAGCACGGCCCCCGTGGCGTTCACGAACAAGCCGCCCCTCCACCCCGGCTCCTTCAGCCTGATGTGGTGGCGGGCCATGCCGGCCTGGCTCAGCGTGAAGCTGGTGAACACGCCGATGGCGTAGAGCGGGATCAGCCTCGATACCTCGGCCCTGGTAATGACGACGAGGAAGATGGCGGCGGCCGAGAGGGCGAGGATGCCGTTGGAGAACACCAGGCGGTGGCCGCGCTTGGTCAGCTGACGCGGCATGAAGTTGTCACCGGCGTGGAAGCTGGCGAGCCGTGGGAAGTCGGCGAAGCTCGTGTTGGCGGCGAGGACGAGGATCAACGTCGTACCCACCTGCAGGCAGATGTAGAGGAGATGTCCACCCGGGCTGGAGCCGAACACGAGCTTGCCGATCTGGGAGATCACCGTCGGCGTGCCCTTGTCATAGGCACTCACGTGCAGATGGGCGTCGAGCCACGAGAGACCGAAGAACATCGCCCCGAGGGTCGAGCCCATGATGACGAGCGTCGAGCGGGCGTTCTTCCACTCCGGGCGCCGGAACGCGGGCACGCCGTTCGAGATCGCCTCCACGCCCGTCACCGCCGCACCGCCGGACGCGAACGCGCGCAAAACCACGAAGAGGCTGGCGCCCATCAGGAACCCGTTTCCGGAGTGTCCGACGGAAATCATCCCGGCCTTGTGGATCGACTGCACCGGCAGATGCCCGAAGAACATGCGGGCGAAGCCGATGGTGAGCAGGGCCACCATGGACCCGATGAAGAAATACGTCGGCACCGCGAAGACGCGTCCCGACTCCTTGACGCCGCGCAGGTTGCCGAAGGCGATGATCACGATGAACGTGACGGAGATCGGCACCGCGTAGGACGTGAGCGCCGGCACGGCTGAGATCAGGGCCGCCGTTCCCGCCGCGACCGAGACCGCCACCGTGAGCACGTAGTCGGTGAGAAGCGCGACACCGGCGACCTGGGCGGGAAGCAACCCGAAGTTGTCCCGGGTGACGATGTAGGCGCCGCCCGCGCTCGGATAGGCCTTGATCGTCTGGCGGTACGACAGGATCAGGAAGCCGAGGACGACCAACAGGGCGATGGTGATGGGCATCACCATCGTGAAGGCCGCAAGCCCGATGTAGGGGACCAGCTGGCGGATGATCTCCTCGGTGCCGTAGGCAACCGACGACAGGTTGTCGGAGGCAAAGACGGCGAGAGCCGTCGGCTTCCCCAAGCGCTCGTGCACGAGCTGGTCGGTGTGGAGCGGACTGCCGAGCAGGCTGTTCTTCAGGCGATAGCGCCGGCGCTCGGGCAGCTCGATGGAAGGCGCCAGCGGAATGGGCTTCGGCGGCGCCACGGGGGGCTCTTGGCGCGGCGTTGCTGTCTGCACGGGTCCACCTGTACCGCCGGCCTCGTCAAGGAAGCGTCAGGGGCCCGACGATTGGCGTCAAGATCGCGTCAAGATTTGTGTTGATGAAACGCCTTCCGCCCACCGGCGGTGCTCCGCTGTTGGGTATAGCCCTGGGTGCCGCCACAGTCGTGGTCACCTCGGCGGCCTTGTTGCCGGTCCGTACCCACGTGACGCGGGCCACGCCGGCGCTCGTGTTGGTGCTCGGCGTCGTCGTCGCCGGCGTGGTCGGAGGCAGCGTGGCGGCGGCCCTCGTCGCTCTCTTGTCGGCCGCGGCCTACAACCTGGTGTTCATCCCGCCGTTCTGGACGCTCAAGGTCAACGTGGCCGACGACTGGGTGGCGCTCGTGGTCTTCCTCTTCGTCGCGCTGGCGATGGGCCTGCTCGTCGCCGGCCAAGCCGAACGGCGGCGAGCTGCCGAAGCGCGCGAGGCCGAGCTGCGGAGCTTGTACGACGATCTGCAAGCGATGTCCGAGGAGCGCGAACAGCTGGCCGAGGAGGCGACCCGCGCCCAGGTGCTCGAGCGCGTCGACGAGCAGCGAGCGGCCATGCTGCGCTCCGTGTCCCACGACCTGCGCACGCCGCTCGCCAGCATTCGAGCCGTGGCCAGCGACCTACGCGACGGCACCGCGTACGACGACGAGACCCGCAAGGAGCTGCTCGAGACGGTGTGTGACGAGGCCGAGCGCCTGGATCGCATCGTCGCCAACCTGCTGAGCCTGAGCCGCATCGAGGCCGGCGCGCTCACGCCCGACCGCCAGGCTGTCGACATCGACGAGCTCGTTGCCGACCGCGTGCGCCGCTTGGGCCCCCTCTTCCGACAGGTGCGCGTCCAGGTCGACATCCCGCCCGACCTGCCGCTCGTCGATGGCGACTACACCCAGCTGGACCAGGTGGTCACCAACCTCGTCGAGAACGCGGCCCGGCACGCACCGCCGGCGTCACTGGTGCGCATCAGTGCCGAGGAGCGCAACGGCATGGTCGAGCTGCGCGTGGCCGACGAAGGGATCGGCGTCCCCGACTGGGAACGGAGGCGCATCTTCGAACCCTTCCGCAAGGGGGAGGGATCGCGGTCGAGCGGCGTCGGACTCGCCATCTGCAAGGCGATCGTGGAGGCCCACGGCGGCACGATCGACGTCGACCGCACGCCGGGAGGCGGCGCCACCTTCGTCGTCTGTCTCCCGATGCGAGAAGTGCGCACGCCTTGACCCGCGTGCTCGTCGTCGACGACGAACCGGCGCTTCTGCGGGCCGTGGGCGCGGCCCTCAAAGCGCGCGACTACGACGTCGCCACCGTGGGTACCGGGCAGGCCGCGATCGACGCCATCGCCCTCGCGCCGCCCGATCTTGTCGTGCTCGACCTCGGGCTGCCCGATCTCGACGGGATCGAGGTGTGCCGGCGCGTACGGGAGTGGTCCGACGTGCCCATCGTCGTGCTCTCTGCGGAAGGATCCGAGGCGCGCAAGGTGTTGGCCCTCGACCAGGGCGCCGACGACTACGTCACCAAGCCGTTCTCGACGGCCGAGCTGCTGGCCCGCATCCGCGTCGCTCTCCGGCATCGCAACCACGCGGCCGCCGATGACGACGACGCCGTGCTGCGTGTCGGCGACGTCGAGATCGACCTGGCCCGCCATGTCGTCGACGTCGGCGGACGCAAGGTCGACCTCACGCCGAAGGAGTTCGCCTTCCTGGCCCTGCTGGCCCGCTGGCCGGGGCGCGTCCTCACCCACCGCACAATCCTGCAGGAGGTGTGGGGCCCCGAGTACGGGAGCGAGAGCCAGTACCTGCGCGTCTACGCCAGCCAGCTTCGCAAAAAACTCGACGACGACCCGACCCGACCTCGTCTGATTACGGAGCCGGGCGTGGGGTATCGGCTGGTTGATCCGGCTGCGGAACCGGAGGGCTGACCTCGCCGTTGTCCGGGGGGACCACGACCGGCGGCGGTGCGGGTGCATGCTGGCCGTGCGGACCCTCGCCGTCAGGACGCGCCGTGGGCACGTGGTACGGCACCGACGTGACGACCGTCCCCTCGCGGAAGAGCAGCTTGCCCTTGAGGAACAGCGCGCTCTGGTTGTGCAGCACGTGCTCCCACCACTTGCCCACCACGAACTCCGGGATGACGACGGTGACAGTGTCGTTGTCCCACCGTTCGTCGAGCTCGTCGATGTAGCGCTCGATGGGCCCGACGAGCTCCCGGTACGGCGAATAGACGATCTCCAGAGGGATGTCGATGTCGAACGCCCGCCACTGGTTCTCTAGCTCCTCCCGGTCCTCGTCCTCGAAGCTGACATAGACGGCGACGAGGTGCTGGGGGCGGAGGGAGCGGGCGTAGTCGAGGGCCTTCAGTACGCCGCGGTGGATACGGCCGACCAGTACCACGACCGTGTGGTTGATGTGCTCGTGTCGCACTTGCTCGGGTTGGACCTCGAGCACGCCCGCCACTCGGTCGTAGTGACGCTTGATGCCCGAGAACAAGGCGATGATCAAGGGGACGACGACGATCGGGAGCCAGGCGCCCGAAGTGAACTTGGTGCCGGCCACGATCAGCAGGACGATGAACGTGGCGACGGCGCCCACGCCGTTGATCACGATGTTGCGGCGCCAGCCCTGCTCCTTGAGGCGGCGGTGGTGCACGACCATGCCCGCCTGGCTCAGGGTGAAGGCGGTGAACACGCCCACCGCGTAGAGCGGGATCAGGGCGTTGGTGAGCCCGCCGAAGGCGATGATCAGGACGGCCGCCGCCCCCGCGAGAAACACGACGCCGTTGGAGAACACCAGTCGGTCGCCCCGGTTGGCGAACTGCCTCGGCAGGTAGCCGTCGCGAGCGATGATCGACGACAGCCGCGGGAAGTCGGCGTAGGCGGTGTTGGCGGCCAGCGTGAGGATCGCCGCGGTCGAGAACTGCAGGATCCAGTAGATGGGCCCGCCGCCGTAGACCGCCCGCCCCATCTGGGAGATCACCGTCTCGTCGTGGCTGGGATACGGGTGGAGGTGGTGTGCCAACACCGACACACCGAAGAAGAGGACGCCCAAGATCACGCCCATCCACACGATGGTGGTGGCCGCGTTGTGCGACTTCGGGCGGCGGAAGGCTGGCACGCCGTTGGAAATGGCCTCGACGCCGGTGAGGGCAACGGCACCCGACGAGAACCCCTTCAGAAGGATGAACAGCCCGAGCGATCCGCCCGTCACCGCCGTCGCCACCGACTTGTGGGGGTCGAAGGGGACGGGGTTGATGTGGCCGAAGAACGAGCGGAACAGTCCGTAGCCCACGAGCAAGGTGATGCTGGCGATGTAGATGTAGGTGGGCACTGCGAAGACGCGGCCCGATTCCTTCACGCCCCGAAGGTTGGCGACGGTGATCCCGACGATGAGCACGAGCCCCAACAGGACGCGCTGGTTGACCAAGCTCTGGAACTGTGGCAACGACACGATGGCGGCCACGCCGGCGGAGATCGACACCGCCACGGTCAGGATGTAGTCGACGAGAAGCGACGCCCCCGCGATCAGCGACGGGTACTCACCGAGGTTCTCGCGGCTGACGATGTAGGAGCCGCCGCCGCTGGGGTACGCGTAGATCGTCTGGCGGTAGGACGTGACGACGATCGCCAGGAGGACGGCGACGACGATCGAGATCGGGATCAGGTGGGCGAGGCCGAGGGCCAGGCTCGAGCCGCCGACCGCGGTGACAAAGAGGATCTCCTCAGTGGCGTACGCCGTCGAGGAGATGGCGTCAGAAGAGAACGTCGCCAAGGCGATCGCTTTGGGGAGGAGTTGATGTTCCTGCTCGTCGGTGGGGATGGGCCGGCCGACCAGGAGTCGCTTCAGGAAGGAGTACACCGGGCCATCACGATACGCCGAGAGCGTTTCGACTTCGTTTCGTGATTTTGCTGCTCCCGCAACGGGCGTGTTGCATGGGGGCCGTGCATGTCGTCGTCGTCGGCTGCGGCCGAGTCGGATCCGAGCTCGCGGCCGAGCTCGAGGCCCAGGGCCACACCGTCGCGGTCATCGACAAGAACCGCAACGCGTTCCGCCGCCTACCAGAGAGGTTCACCGGCCGGGCCGTACTTGGATTCGGCTTCGACCGCGAACACCTGGAGCAGGCCGGGGTCAGAGAAGCGGGCGCCCTGGCGGCGGTGACGAGTGGGGACAACTCGAACATCCTCACCGCTCGCATCGCCCGGGAAACGTACGAGATCCAGAACGTCGTGGCCCGCATTTACGATCCCCGGCGGGCGGTGATCTACCAGCGCCTCGGCATCCCGACGGTGGCCACAGTGGCCTGGACCACCGACCAGGTGGTGCGCAAGCTGTTCCCCGACAAGTGGGCCAACGAGTGGTCCGACGCGTCGGGCACCGTCGACCTGATCGAGCGCATGCTGCCCGCGAACTGGGCGGGCCGGAAGCTCAGCGAGCTGGACGAGGGCGAGCGCTATCGACTCGTCGCCCTCACCCGGGGAGGCGAGGCCAGGCTGGCCAGCCCTGAGCTTGTGGGGCAGGAGGGCGACCTGCTGTACATGGCGGTCCGGCGCGACTCGCGCGAGGAGCTCGACAGCCGCCTGACCGAGGAAGGAAGGCACGCGTGAAGGTCGCCATTGCCGGCGCCGGCAATGTCGGCGTGTACATCGCGGGCGACCTGCGGGACGCCGGTCACGAAGTGATGCTGATCGAGCAGGACCCCGACCTGGTCGCGCGCCTGCGGTCCACGCTCGACGTGCAATGGTTCATCGCCGACGCGTGCGAGGTCAGCTCGCTGCACGAGGCCGGGCTCGAGACGGTCGACGTCGTCGTGGCCGCCACCGGCGACGACGAGGACAACCTCGTCATCTCCTTGCTCGCCAAGCAGGAGTTCGCCGTGCCGCGCGTCGTCGCCCGCATCAACCACCCTCACAACCAGTGGCTGTTCAACGAGGCGTGGGGCGTCGACGTCTCGGTCTCCACGCCCCACCTTCTGACGGCGTTGGTCGAGGAGGCGGTGTCCGTCGGCTCGCTGGTGCGGCTCCTGCAATTCCAGGACGCCCGATTGGTCGAAGTCACCCTCGCCGGTGGTTCGCCGGCCGCCGGGCGCTCCATCGCCGAGCTCGGCGTGCCGAGGGACGCCACGATTGTCGCGGTGATCCGGGAACGCCACGTCATCGTCCCCCGAGGTGAGACCGTGGTCGAGCCCGGCGACGAAGTCCTGGTGCTCGTGACGCCCGACTCCGAGGACGAGGTGAAGGCCCTGCTGGTCGGCGAGCCCCAGCCGGCCTGAGGACCTAGAGCAGCTCGTAGCTGGGGTTGAACATCAGCAGGCGGCCCCGCGGGCCGGTGGCCGCGCCGCGTCCGCTCACGACCAGCCGCTTCCCGGGGGACACGCCCGCGATCTTGCGTCGCCCCGTCCAGACGACGACGAGCGAGCCGGTGCCGTCGCCGATGGTGACCTCGAGCGACGGGGAGCCGGCACGCGGCACGATGCGCATCGACGCGATCTCTCCCACGACCGTGCCTTCGACGCGCGGCGGAAGGCTGGCGATCGGGACGACGCCCTGCCTCGTCTCGCAGAACTTCCGCAGACGCTCGGCGTCGAGCTGGGTGACCGGCGTCCGGAGGTTCTTGAAAAGCTTCCTGAGCGGCACCCGCGCCTTGCTTTGCTTCAGTGCCCGTTGCCGTCGAGCTCTTCGTCGTGGTGCATCACCAGACGCACGGCGGTGCCGTCGTCGGAGGACGAGAACTCGACCTCGTCGACCAGGGCCCGGATCAACGGGATCCCGAGGCCGCGCTCGAACTTCAACCGCTCGGGGTCGGTGACCGGCGGGTGCTCGGGGAGGTTGGAGACGTCGAAACCGGTGCCCCGGTCTTCGATGCGGACCTCGAGATGGCTCTCGTCGGCCCAGCACTCGACGACGACTCGCTCTTCGGTGTCGAGGGCGTCGTGGGCCTCGATGGCGTTCGTGCACGCCTCGGAGACCGCGATCTTGAGGTCGTCGACACGGTCGTCGGAGAGCTGGGTCTCACCTGCGGCCATGGCCGACACCACCAAGCGGGCGAGCGCTACGTACTCGGCCCCAGCCGGGATCTCGAGCTGGACGGCCCGCTCTGTCATCCCCAGACCTACGCGGTCATCTCTACTACGACGTCATCTCGACTACGACGCGACGGCGTCGTCGACCGAGTCGTAGATGGAGAAGACCTTGGTTAGGCCGGTGATCTCGAAGACCTTGAGGATGCGGCTCTGCGTGCAGACGAGCAGCAGATCGCCGTCGTGGCTGCGCAACCGCTTGAGACCGCCGACGAGCACGCCCAGGCCGGTGGAGTCGAGGAAGTCGACGCCCTCGAGATCGATGACGATGCGGTGCTTGCCCTCGCTCACCAACTCGATCAGCCGCTCCCGGAAGCGGGGGGCGGTGTACACGTCGACTTCCCCGCGCACGGCCAGGACGGTGTAGCCGTCGCGTTCAGAGACGTCGAGACCGAGATCCATCGAGGGGCCTCCTACCCATGGGTGTGCGTCGAAAACCTAGCAAGGGAGCCCCTCGGTACCGTGATTCGGCAGTGCGACCTGAACTCGACGATTTGGTCACCGGCCTGGCGGCCTGCGACCAGCTCGTGCACCTCGAGCGCATCCCGCCACGGCCGGCGCGCACCGCTGCGCTGACCCGCCCGCTGCCCGCGCCGGTGGCCCGCCTGCTGCCCGAAGCCGGCCTTTGGACGCACCAGGCGGCCGCCATCGACCTGGCGCGCGGCGGACGCTCCGTCGCAATTGCCACAGGCACGGCATCTGGCAAGTCGCTCTGCTACCAGCTCCCGATCGTCGAGGCCGTGCTCGAACAACCGACCGGCACCGCCCTCCTCGTCTTCCCCACGAAGGCGTTGGCCCAGGACCAGCTGCGAGCGCTGGGCGCCATGGAGGTGCCCGGTCTCGTCCCGGTGACCTACGACGGCGATACCCCGCCGAATGAACGGACCTGGGCCCGGCGCCACGCCAACGTGGTGCTCACCAATCCCGACATGCTGCACGTCGGGATCCTTCCGCACCACGGGCGCTGGACGGCGTTCATCAAGAGCCTGCGCTACGTCGTGCTCGACGAGCTTCACACACTTCGGGGGATCTTCGGGTCCCACGTCGCCCACCTTTTGCGGCGGCTGCGGCGGCTGTGCGCCCACTACGGATCGAACCCCACGTTCATCTTCGGTTCGGCCACCATCGGCAAGCCGGCCGAACTGGCGTCGGCGCTCTGCGGGGTTCCGGTGGCCGAGGTCGACGACGACGGCTCGCCGAGAGGCGAGCGCCTGTTCGCGCTCTGGAACCCGCCGCTCACCGACGAACGGCTGGGCACGCGGGCGTCCAGCAACGTGGAGACGGCCGACGTCCTGACGTCGCTCGTGACGTCCGGCTACCGGGGCATCGCCTTCGCTCGCAGCCGGAAGTCGTCAGAGCTCATCGCGTCCTACGCGCGTCGGCGGCTGCCACCCGAGTTGTCGACGATGGTGCGGCCGTATCGCGGCGGCTATCTGGCCGCCGAACGCCGAGAGATCGAGACCGAGCTGTTCGAGGGCCGGCTGGCAGGCGTGGTCGCGACGAGCGCCCTCGAGTTGGGGATCGACGTCGGCACCCTCGACGCCTGCATCCTCAACGGCTTCCCCGGCACGATCGCCTCGATGTGGCAGCAGGCCGGTCGGGCGGGGCGCGCCCGCCAGCGCTCGTTGGCCGTGCTCGTGGCCGGCGAGGATCAGCTCGATCAGTGGCTGATGGCGCACCCGACTGAGGTCTTCACGCGGTCGCCCGAGCCCGCGGTCGTCAACCCTGCCAACCCTTTCGTGCTCCTGCCCCACCTGACGTGTGCGGCGTACGAGAAGCCGCTCGTCCCCGAGGATGATGCGTTTTGGGCCGACCTTGGCGACGGGGTGTTCGAGGACGCCGTGCGCGAGCTGGTCGTCGACGACCGCTTGCGCGTGCGCGGCGGGCGGGCGTTCCACGCCGGACCCGGCGCGCCGGCATCCAGCATCGGCCTCCGTACCGGCTCGTCGGCCGACTACAGCATCGTCGACGGCGACGGCCGCCTGATCGGCACGGTCGACGAGAGCCGGGCGTTCTCGCTCGTCCATCCGGGCGCCCTGTACCTGCACCAGGGCCAGCAGTACCGGGTGGCCACGCTCGACCTCGACGACCGGGCCGCCATCGTCAAGCCGAGTCAGGCCGACGAGTACACCCAGGCGCGCACCGACACCGACATCCGCATCATCTCGACGGACGACTCGACAACCGTGGGCCGAGCCCAACTGCATCTCGGCGCAGTCGAGGTCACCGAGCAGGTCGTGGCCTTCCAGCGCAAGCACCTCTTCACGGGTGAGGTGCTCGGCATCCAGGACCTCGACCTGCCCCCGACCAGGCTGGTCACGCGCGCGTTCTGGTACACGGTCGGAGACGGCGTGCTCGCTGCCGCCGGGATCGTCCCGGCACGCGTCCCCGGCACCGTCCACGCCGCCGAGCACGCCGGCATCGGCATCCTGCCGCTGTTCACCATCTGCGACCGCTGGGACGTGGGCGGCGTCTCCACCAACTGGCAGCCGCAAACGGGCGTGGCCACGATCGTGATCTACGACGGTTACCCGGGCGGGGCGGGGATCGCCGAGCTGGGCTTCGCCGCCGGTCGGCGCCACCTCGAGGCCACCCTCGAGGTCGTGTCGACCTGTCCGTGTGAGTCGGGGTGCCCGTCGTGCGTGCAGTCGCCCAAGTGCGGCAACTGGAACGAGCCCCTCGACAAGGCCGGCTCCGTGGCCCTGCTCCGGGCGATCCTCTCCTAGACCGCCGTCAGACCCGTGCTCGGCGGCTCGTCGAGACGCTTCTTGAGGATGCGGAGATGGAAGGCGCCGACGAAGAGGAGCGCGCCCGCGGCCACGGGGACGAAGATGCCGCGGCTGTTGCTCTTGTGGCGACCGGGTGTCACGGCCACGGCCGAATTGTCGCCCTCGTTGCTGCTGTTGCTGTTGTCGGGCGCCGGGGAGCCGGCCGCATAGGGCAGCCCGCGTTGGAAGCCGGGATCGGGGGTCACCGCCTCGCTGGTGGGTGTGGTGTTCGAAGATGATCCCGAGCTCGAGAACCCGGAGTTGCGGGTGACGCCCGATGGCGTCCCCTTCACGACGGGCGGCGTGCCGTCCGACGAGGGCGGCGGCGGGGGCACGGTCGTCGCACCCGGCGGCGGATTGGCGACCGTCACCTTGTTGCTCTGGCTCTTGGTGCGGTCGGACACCACGAACGATGTGCTGTCGCCCGTGTCGCCGTTGCGATGGGTCTCGACCTCGTACAGGTAGTCACCGCCGCGGCTGGCGGGAGCCGAGTCGGCGTCGCTCGAGAGGCGTGCGCCGCTCGAACTCTGCTTGACCTGGAAGCGTGAGTGGAAGTCGGTCTCGCCCGGACCCTTGCGGTAGATCCAGTACGTCTGCACGTCCGGCGTTGCGGCGTCGCGATCCCAGGACACGGTCACATTGCGGGTCTTGGTGTCGACGGTGGCGGTTACCCCGGTGACGAACGGCGGCGGCGCCGCAATCGCGAAATCGATGTTGTTGGTGCTCTGCGTGTCGCTCTGGCCGAACCGGTCAGTGGCCTTCCCTGTGGCGTTGACTCGGTAGGGACCGTTGTAGGCCGGAGCCGGGGCCAGCGGCGAGTTCTTGAAGTCCTCGTCGGCGCCGGTGCAGGCCGGTCCGGCCGGGGGCGTGCCGCTGGGTGGCGTGCCGCAGATCGTGTAGGGGCCGGGTACCGGCGGCCCCGGCGCCTTGCCCCGCCAGCTGAGGTTGGCGCTGACCCAGTCGAACGTCGGTTGCAGCCCGCCCGCGACGTGGAAGTGGCCGCTCACGCTGAGGTTGTTCGTCGCCACGTCGCCGGCCGAGTTGGGCGCCGGCGCGAGGGTGAGGGGCGACGGCGTGACAGTGGTGCTGCTCTGCGCGTCCGCACCGGCCACAAACAGCGGCGCGGTCGAGAGCGCGACGACAACAGCAGCCGCCGCGGCGCAGACGCCGCGCCGCATCAGGCCCCCTGCAGGTCCTTGACCCAGACGGCCTTGACGATGATGCGCTTGGCGGCCGATCCCTTTGGATGACACGACGTGAGAGTGAGGGTCTTGTCGTTGGTCGGATTGAGCACCGACAGGTCTGACTTGTCGACGACGAACGGAGGACGCTGCAACTGATAGACGCAGCCGCCGACCGGCGTGTCCAGCTCGATCTGGTCGCCCACGCGGAGTTGGTCGATGTCGGCGAAGGGCTTGCCGTAGGTCGTGCGGTGGCCGGCGATGGCGACGTTGCCCTTCTCACAGGGCAGTGGCGACTGCGGGTAGTGCCCCGCGCCGGCGCGCAGCGCTGTCGGTGTGATCCCCTCCACCACCACGACATCGACGTGGATGGCGGGCATCTTGATACGGGTGAGGCTGTCGCCCACGCCGATCGCTCGGTTGCGGTACTTCTGCTTCAGGCTGGGGCTGGCCAGTTGCTTGGAGAGCTTGTCCTGCAGGCGGTTCTGGTAGAGGTTCGTGGCAAACGGATAGGCCAGCATCGCCACGCCCGCGATGAGCAACAGGGCCGAAAGGATCGATACTGCGCGCTTCGCCCAGGGGCGGGTGCGGAAAAAATCGAGAAGGAACGTCCCCCCGCCGCCGCGAGACGACGGCGGCGGCGGCGTTTGGGTGTCGACCATGCGAGCCCAGAGTACCGATCAGTTTCCCCGGTGCAAGGCAGCTTTTTTCGGGCGTCACTGCTCGACTGGCGCGGTTAGTTCTCAGTGCGCATCGTCGCCGAGGCGTGCATCTCGACGTCGCCCATCATCGCCCCGACCAGGGGAACCTCGGTCGGAGCCCGATAGGTCACGGTGACCGTCACATGGCTGCCGGGCGCGCCGCGCCCGCTGATCGACACCTGCATACGGTTTGACGCCAGCCCCGACGAGCCGGCTGCCGCCGCTCGGGCCGCGTCGGGCGAGGAGTCGACGGCCGCCTGACGCACCCCTTCACGGGCCGCATGCACGACCAGGACCTGATCACGAACGAGGAAGCCGACCTGCACGACCGCAAGGAGCAGGACGGCCAAGAGGGGTAGCGCGAGGGCCAGCTCGACCGCAGCCTGGCCCTCGCTCCCCCGGGGTCCGCGTCCTGTCACTTCACCTTGCCGGTGAGGTTGTTCATGACGGCGTCGAGCAGCTTGCCGATCAGGTCGGTGTGGGTGGCCCAACCCACGACCAGGAGGGCCACGGCGGCCGCGCCCAACAGCACGAGCGCGTACTCGGCGGTGGCTTGGCCCCGCTCGTCGTGACGGACGCGCGTGAGCAGGGCGCGGGTGGACAAGTAGACGTACATGGCGAGCATGAGTCGCTCCTTCGAGTCAGAGGTGCAGCGACCGGACGGCGCCGGCGATAAGAGGCGCCACTGTGAGCAGCGCGAAGGCCGGAAGGGTGCAGCCGACCAAGGGGAAGAGGAGCTTCACGGGAATGCGGCGGGCGGCCTCCTCGGCCTTGCGCCTGCGATCGCGGCGCACTTCGCCGGCCAGCCGTTCGAGGCCGGTGGAGAGCGGGGCGCCGTAGCGCTCGGACGCCACCAGGGCGGCGACCAGCGGCCGCACCGTTTCGCCGGCGCGGCGGGGAACGTCGTCAAGCGCCTCAGCCAGCCGGCGGCCGACGGTGACCTCGTCACAAACCTGGCGGAGCTCGCCCGCCAGCGGTCCGGCAGCCCGCCGGCTGACGCTCGCCACCGCCAACGGCACAGTCAGGCCGGCGCCGACCGCGAGGACGAAGAGGTCGACGACATCGGGCAGGTCGGCGGCGAGTGCCGCCAGGCGGCGACGCTCCGCCCGCCGGACCTGCACGCTGGGCCAGCACCACCCGACGAGGCCGGCAACAGGCGCGGCCGGTGCGAGCACGGGCGCAGCGGCGACGATCAGCAGGGCGGCCGTGCCAATGCGTCGGGCCAACAGAGAATCGGGAGGCCGCTTGCAGGCCTGCAGCACAGTGGCGCCGAGGCGCTCCACCAGCGACGTGCGCTGGGGTTCTCTGTGCCGGCGCGCCCCGACGAGGGCGCGGACGCGCTGTGGCGCCGGGCGCCACATCCGCGTACCGGCCACGACGACCGCCGCCCACGCCGCGGGCAGAGCGAAGCTGATCATTGGCCGTCTGCGCTCACGCGGCGATACGGCACAGGCGCTGCATCCAGAGGCCGCCTGCGACGTCGAGGGCGATGCCGGCCCCAAGACACGCCAGGCCCACGGGCGAGCGGAAAAGGAACGTCGACGTGCGCGGGTCGGTGGCCGACGCGAAGGCGCAGAACGCTATGGGCGCGGCGGCGATCACGAGCATCGAGGCACGCGTCTGCGAGGTCAGGGCGCGCACTTCGCCCGCGACGGCGAGCCGCTCGCGCAACGTCGCTGCCACCCCGTCGACGGCGCGCGCCTGGGCACCGCCGACCTCGGCCCCGAGGCACAGGGCGGCCACGCCGAGACGCACGCCCGGCCGCGGGCACCGCGCCCCCCACGCCTCCAGGGCACTGACGAGGGGCGTCCCACGCTCGGACGCGGCGGCAACGAGCCGCAACTCGGCGCCGAGGGCACCGGGCGTGACCGACGCCGCTTCGGCTATCGCCTGGCGAAGTGAGCTGCCGGACCGGAGGCCTCGGGCGACGGCCTCGAGCGCACCGGGAAGTGCCGCCTCCGCCGTCGCCGCGGCCGCGCCGCGGCGAGCACGGAGAATGAAAAGTGGGGCGGCCGCTCCCAGTGCGAGTCCGCCCGCGGCGAGGGCCACACCGCCGAGAGCACCACCCGCAGCCGCGCTGATAATGGTGAGTGCAATCCAGCCGATCCACGCTCGGTCGGCGTCGATCGGGATCTCGGCATCGGCCACGGCGGACGCCAGCCACGCCGGCGTCCGCACGAATGTGCGTTCGCGCCGGCGACCGGCACCGGTGCGCGGCGATCGCGCGGACGTCTTCGTCAGGCGCCGATGCACGCGCGAGCCGTCGGCCACCCGTCTGGCGCGGTGAGCGACCGCGCCACAGGCGACGACCGCGAGGCCGACGAGAGCTGCGGCGGGATTCACGCCGCCACCCACCTCGGATCGGCGGGCGGGGCGGCCGCGTCTCGGGGGCCACGCTGTGGCAGCTCGCGGAGCCGATCGCCGTCGGCGAGCGGGCGAGTGTGGATGGCACCCTCGCCGTCGAGAACCTCGTCGACGGCGATGATCGCCCGCCGCCCGCCGGGGCGGCGCGCCACCTGGACGACGAGGTCGAGGGCGGATCGGATCTGGTCACGGACGGCCGCCAACGGGAGGGCGACGTCGCCCATCAGCACCATGGTCTCGAGGCGGCGAAGAGCGTCGGGTGGGCTGTTGGCGTGGCACGTCGACAGCGACCCCTCGTGGCCGGTGTTCATGGCCTGCAACATGTCGAGAGCCTCGGGACCGCGAACCTCACCGACCACGATGCGGTCGGGTCGCATCCGCAGCGCATTGCGGACGAGGTCGCGGAGGCGTACCTCGCCCGCGCCCTCGGCGTTGGCCGGCCTGGCCTCGAGGCGGACGACGTGCGCCCCGGGGAGGCGGAGCTCGACCGCGTCTTCCACGGTCACGACGCGCTCCTCGTCAGGGATGAAGGCAGCCAGGGCGTTGAGCAGCGTGGTCTTGCCGGCACCCGTGCCGCCCGAGACGAGCACGTTGAGCCGGGCCTCGACCGCCCAGGCCAGCAACGGGCCCACGCCGAACGGACAGAAGTCGTCGAGGGGCACGGCCCGGGCTCCGAAGCGGCGGATCGTGAGGCACGGCCCGTCGACGCTGAGGGGCGGCACCACGGCATTGACGCGGGAACCGTCGGGGAGGCGGGCGTCAACGAGCGGCGAGGCCCGGTCGATCCGCAGCCCGAGCGGCGCGACCACCTTCTCGATGAGGTGGTCGATGGCCGGCGCATCCAGGACGACGTCGGTGCGTTCGAGCCGGCCCGCCCGCTCGATCCAGACCGGCCCTGCGCCGTTGACCATGACCTCGGTGACGTCGTGGTCGGCGAGCAGCGGTTCGAGGGCGCCCAGCCCGGCCACGTCAGCCACGACAGCCGCGACCGCCGCGGCGTGGACATCAGCGGTGAGGAGCGGCGCCTCCTCGCGGACCAGAGCATCGACGCGATCCTCGAGACGGGCGTCCGCGCCGCTGCTCAGAAGGCGCTCCCGGACGCGCGCCGTCAGGTCGGACGTCGTCATGCGGCAACCGTCTCGACGAGACCGCGCAGACTCCGCTCGAGCGGGGACGGCAGGCGGCGGCCGAGAAGGCCGGCGTCGATGGCGGTGGCGACGGCAGGCTTCCAGGGGATGGCGGCGCGCACGCGCAGGCCGAGAACGTCCGCAACGTCCTGCTGTTGCAGGGCCCGCTGCGGCTCACCCACGAGGACCACGCCCGAGGCCTCGACGGGTGCGTGCAGCGCCCGGCGCAGGGCGAGGTAACAGGGCCGGACCACGAGCAGCGAGAGCCCGGCACCGGCCGCCACCGCCATTGACGTGGCCGAGGGCGAGGGCAAGGAGCCACAGTCGGCGACGACGACCCTGCCGTCGACGGCGAGGAGCGCAGCCAGTTCTTCACCGCGGCGAGCCGCGTCGGGCATCGCTCCACCGGCCGGCAGCAGCGCCAGGTTGGGGCCGGCGTCGACCTCGAGGCGGGTCAAGGCGTCGCCAGGCACGTCGGCTCCTGCGCTCAGCCAGTCGGCCAGACCGGGCCCCTCGGATTCGGGGATGCCGAGGGCGGCCGGCAGATCGCCGCCCAGGTCGACGAGCAGGGTGTCGCGGCCGGTGGCGGCCACCGATAGCGCCAGCGCGGCGCTGACAACGGTGGTGCCGCTGCCGCCCTTCACCGACCAGCAGGCGACGAACATTCGCTACTCCCCTCCGACGCGCAAAGACGCAGACGGGGGAAGCGTCGGCAGGACGGTAGGGGCCTCACCGCCACTGGGACAAGGGCCTCTTTATGCTCGCTCGTGATGGACGCGGCCTTTTTCGACCTCGACAAGACCGTGATCGCGCGGGCGTCGATGGTGGCGTTCGGACGGCCCTTCTACCGGCACGGCTTGATCTCGCGGCGCCTGCTCGTGCGCGGCCTCTGGGGCCAGTTGGTGTACCTCTATCTCGGCGCCGACGAAGAGCGGCTGTCGCGCATGCGCGAGTCCGTGCTCGCGCTGACCAAGGGATGGCAGCAGTCGCAGGTGCGACGCATCGTCCGCGAAGCGCTCACCGACGTGGTGACGCCGATCATCTACGCCGAGGCGCTGGAGCTCATCGAAGAGCACCGCGTCGCCGGGCGCCGGATCTTCATCGTCTCGGCGTCACCCGAGGAGATCGTGGAGCCCCTTGCCGACCACCTGGAGGTCGACGAGGCGATCGCCAGCCGGGCCCGCATCGACGACGACGGTTGCTACACGGGCGAGATGGCGTTCTACGCCTACGGCGAGAACAAGGCCGTCGCCATGCGCGAGATCGCCGAGCGCGAGGGGATCGACCTGGCCGCGTCGTGGGCGTACTCGGACTCGGCCACCGACCTGCCGATGCTCGAGGCCGTCGGTCACCCGGTGGTGGTCAACCCCGACCGCGACCTGGCCCGGGTCGCGCGTGAACGCGGGTGGGAGGTGCGCAAGTTCGAGCGGCCGGTGCGGCTCCGGGACCGGGTGCCGACACCGCCCCCCGCACCGACAGCTGTGGGTGCCACCGCCGTGGTGGTCGGTGGCGTCGCGGCCTTGTGGTGGAGGCGGCGCCACGCGGCGCCCCCGCCGTCGAGGGCCGACGACCTCAGGCGGCTCGCAGCTTCTTGGCCGCGACGGCTCCGAGTGCGATGAGGATCACGAGGAGAATCAGCTTCTTCATGCCGCGGACGTTAGCCGCGCCGCTTCCGGTCCGCTCGGGGGTTGGCGGAGGTGGACGGGAATCGAACCCGCCGTCGCAGGATCACTACGACCACCCGCTTTGAAGGCGGGGGGCGCCACCAGGTCGCCGGACACCTCCGGCCGGAAAGCTAGACGGCGAGGAGGTCGCGGGCGCCGGTGTCGCTGCTGGGGTGGCGGAGCTTTGACATGGCCCGGGCTTCGATCTGGCGGATGCGCTCACGGGTGAGGTTGAAGTGCTCGCCGACCTCTTCGAGGGTGCGGGGCTCGCCGCGGTCGAGGCCGAAGCGCAGGCGGAGGATCTCCCGCTCGCGCTCGTCGAGGGGCCCGAGCAGCTTGGAGATCTCCTCGGGCAGCAGCGCGGTCGCCGCCACCTCGAAGGGAGACTCGGCCGAGCGGTCCTCGACAACGTCGCCCAGCTCGGCGTCGCCGTCCTCGCGGAGCGGCTCGGACAGGGAGAGAGGCTCGGCCGCGAAGCGCAGGGCCTCGGTGACCTTGTCCTCGGGCATCTCGACCTCGGTCGAGAGCTCCGAGAGAGTGGCCGGGCGACCGAGCTTGAGCTCGAGGCGGGCCCGGGCCTTCTGGAGGCGGGCGAGGGTGTCGCCGGCGTGGACCGGAAGGCGGATGGTGCGGCCGGTGTTGGCGATGCCGCGGGTGATGGCCTGTCGGATCCACCACGTGGCGTAGGTGGAGAACTTGAACCCCTTCCGCCAGTCGAACTTCTCGACCGCGTGCATGAGGCCCAGGTTCCCCTCCTGGATCAGGTCGAGCAGGGGCAGGCCGGACGCCTGATACTTCTTGGCGATGGAGACGACCAGGCGCAGGTTCGACTGGACGAACGTGCGCTGGGCGTTCTCGCCGTCCTGGGCCTGGCGCCGCAGCTCGCGGCGTCGGGCGGGCTGCAGCTCAGCGGTGGCGTCGAGGAGCGAGCGCGCCTCATTGCCGGCCTCGATGGCCTTCGCGAGACGAACTTCGTCGTCTTTGGTGAGCAGTGGGTACTGCCCGATGTCCGTCAGGTAGAGCCGGACGAGGTCTTCCTCGTCCCGCTCGACACGCTCCTTGGGCACTCTTGTCCTCTTCGTGTCGCTGCGAGTCGGCCTTTAGTGAACGTCTGTGTCAGACGTGAGCATTCCCTCCAGCGGGGGACGCGACACGGGGGGTCCAGCCATCACGATACCTATTCGGTCAAGAGGCCCTACCTCCTGCTCACGCTTCGCGGTGGCTAGCGTGCGGTCGTGGGTGACGAGGTGGCACTAACGGTGGTCACCATGGTCTTTCGGGCTTCAGACCCGGACCGCCTCCTCGGCGTCCTGGCGAAGTACGTGGTCGTGAGCCGGGGTGCCCCGGGCTGCCGGAACATCGACCTGTGCGCCTCCGCCACCCGGGACGACCGCTACCTGGTGATCGAGAAGTGGGAGTCGCCCGAGGCCCAGCGGGACCACTTCGACTCCCCCGAGATGGTCGAGATGGCCGAGAACTGCCGTGGCCTGCTGGCCGCCCCGCCCGACATCGACCTCTTCGACGGCGTGTCGGCCCACGACCTGGCGTAAGCGCTCAGGCGCTGCGACCCTGGCCCGCCTTGGCCCGGGTCTTGGCCGGGGCGGCGGGCTTGGCCGCCATGGCCTCGGCCGAGGCCGCCTGGATGTCGGCCCAGGTCAGGTCGTCGCCCGCCCAGAGGCGGTCGAACACCCGGTCGGCCACGTCGGTGAACCCGTGGCGGATACGGAAGTGGTAGCGGCGCCGCTCCCGCTGGCTGGGATAGCCGAGGCGCTCGAGGCGGCCGACGGCATAGATGTCCCACGCCGTGTACAGCTCGATCGGCAGGTCGTCGTCGGCCGGTGGGTCACCGAAGTTCGGGTCGAGCCGGTCGCGGGTGCGCATGAGGTGGCGACCCACGACACCTTCGACACTCTCCCTGCTCAAGTGGCGGAGGCGCTTGGCGTCCTCGAAGCCGCCGCTCTCGACGGTGATGGAGATGGGGTCGAGGGACACGACGGCGCTCGAGCCGAGGGGCGTCTTCTCGTCGACCTCGATGTGGATGGCGCGGTCGCCGAGGCCGACTTTGTCAGCGAGTTGGCCGACGATCGACGCGATCTCGGCCGCGTCGTATTTGACGAGGGCGAACTCCTCAGGCGAGACCGTGACGGTTCCCATCTCAGGAACCCTGGCCGTCGGTGGCAGCCGCGGCTTCCGGTTCGCCGAGCGTGCCCGGGCCGGCGATGCCGCCGGCTTCCACCATCAACGCCTCGAGCTCTCGTGCCCGAGCAGCGGCCCGGTCGACCTCGCCGGTCGTGCGGATGAGCGACTGCAACATCATCTCTCCGTCACGCCAGTCGTCGAACTCGTCCTCGAGGATGAACTTGAGCCACCGGATGGTCGGGGCGTCGGTGATGGTGCTGGTGGCGTTGAGGTGGAACGTGTACGCCGCGATCTTGTGCGGGATCAGCACGCGGTAGACGCCGACCAGCTTCTCGATGGTCTCCCCCGGCGCCTCCGGTGCGGTCATGGCGTCCATGAACTTCACCATGGCGTCGTTGGCGGGCTGGGTGAGGCGGTCGGGGTTCATCTCCCGCAGCTCCGGCAGCCGCTTGTTCCAGAGGTCGGCGTGCCACGCATGCTTGTAGCAGTGGGTGCCGAGGCGGATCTTCACGTCCATCTCGGGAACCGTCGCCACCCACCCGCCGAGCACCTCGAAGAGGCGCATCTCCACCCACTTGTAATTGCCAACGCGCCGCGCCGACTCCTCGACGCTGAACAGACCTGGAAGCTGGCGTCGGTCCCACGGTGCGAACGGCGGACGGGGCGTGGTGGCGTCGAGCGCGTCAGGCATGCTCGGGGATCGTAACGACCGGCGGCCGTCGTAGCTCGGCCACCAGGACGCCGACGAGGATGAGGGCGGCGCCGGTGGCGCCGACCAGCCCCAGGTGGTCGCCGGCGACGGCACCGGCTATGGCCGCGAACACGGGCTCGAGCATGAGCAGCAGCGCCGTCCGCGAAGGCCCGACGCGCCGCTGGGCCCACACCATGAGGCCGAAGGCAGCAGCAGACGCCGCCACGCCCGTGTACAGGGCGGCCAGCCAGACCGAGAGCGGGAACGCATAGCCGCCGGTGAAGAACCCGGGCACCAGACAGATGCCGCCCACCGCCGTCAACTGCACGGCATTGAGGCGCATCGAGTCGTACCGGGGAGCGAACTCGGCGAGCAAGATGATGTGGACCGCGAAGCAGACGGCGCAGCCGAGCGTGAGCAGCTCGCCCTTGCCGAGCGAGGGGTGGCCGCCGTTCAACAGATAGAGCCCCACCGCGGCCAGCACGATGCCGACGACCGTCGGCATCATCGGTGGCCGCTTCAACACCACGGCCGACAGCAACGGCACGATCAGCACCAACAGGTAGGTGATGAACGCCGACACCGAGCTCGAGACGTACTGCAGTCCGACGGTCTGGAAGACGTAGCCGCCGCACAACACGGCGCCGCAGAGGATCCCGGCCCGGACGAGCCCCGACCTCGGCTCGGCTGGCCGCCGGACCGCAAGCGGCCAGACGACGGCGGCGCCGATCAGGAAGCGCACCGCGAGGAACGGCACCGGTCCTGCGTGGACGACGGCGTCCTTGACGACCACGAACGTCGTCCCGAACAGGAAGGCGGCGCCGACGAGCGCCAGGTGGGCGAGCGCCCCCGTCGAGGGGCGGCGCATCAGCCCGTGTAGCGGTTGGTGATCGGGAGGCGGCGGTCCTTGCCGAAGGCCTTGGGCGTGACGCGGACGCCGGGCGGCGCCTGCCGGCGCTTGTACTCGGCCCGGTCGACGAGGGTGACGACCCGGCGCACCAAGCCGGGGTCGTAGCCCGCCTGCACGAGCTCGCCGGCGGTCAGGTCGTCCTCGACGTAGGCCTGGAGGATCGGGTCGAGCTCGTCGTAGGGAGGCAACGACTGGTCGTCGCGCTGGCCGGGTCGCAGCTCGGCCGACGGCGGCTTGGTCAGCACGGCCTCGGGGATCACCGGCGCGCGCCGGTTGCGCTCCCGGCACAGCTCGTACACACGGGTCTTGGTGACGTCCTTGATCACCGCGAAGCCGCCAACCATGTCCCCGTAGATCGTCGAGAAGCCGGTGGCCATCTCGCTCTTGTTGCCGGTGGCCAGCACCAGCCACCCGAACTTGTTGGAGAGCGCCATGAGGGTGACGCCCCGCGCCCGCGACTGGATGTTCTCCTCGGTGAGGTCCTCGGGCAGATCGTCGAACGACGGCTTCAGCATCTCGAGGAAGGCGGCGTGGGCCGGCTCGATGGCGATGACGCGGTAGTCGATGCCGAGGTTGGTGGCCAGCTCGTGGGCGTCGTCCTTGGAGCCCTCGCTGGAGTACCGCGACGGCATGGAAACGCCGTGCACGTGCTCGGGGCCGAGGGCGTCGACGGCGATCGCGGCGACAAGTGAGGAGTCGATACCGCCGGAGAGCCCGATGACGACGTCGGTGAAGCCGTTCTTACGCACGTAGTCCCTCGTGCCGAGCACCAGGGCGTCGTAGATCTCGGCCGCGGGAGCGAGCGGTTCCTCGACCACGCCCGCGAGAGGACCGTCCTGGGCGTTCGGCTCATTGCTGATCAGCACCTCGGGCAGCGGGGCCGCGGCGCCCCGGCCCCGCGGGTCGAGCAGTCGCTTGCGGAAGACCGGCTGGACGTCGACGTCGAGCATCAGCCGGCTCTCGGCCAGCTGAGGGCCACGCGCCAGCAGCTCGCCTTGCGCATCGAACACCAGCGACGCACCGTCGAAAACCAGCTCGTCCTGGCCGCCGACCTGGTTGACGTAGACGAGGGCACTCGAGGCGTCCTCGGCGCGCGTTGCGAGCATGCGCTCGCGTTCCGCGAGGCGCCCGGCGTAGTGGGGCGACGCGTTGATGTTGACGACCAGCTCGGCGCCGCCGTCGGCCAGCGCGGCGATAGGCCCGGTCGGGCTCCACGCGTCCTCGCAGATCGACACGCCCACCCGCACTCCGGCGATGCGGAACAATGAAAGGGGGTTCGCGCCGGGCGAGAAGTAGCGCTGCTCGTCGAACACCGCGTAGTTCGGCAGCAGGCGCTTGTGATACACGCCCTGCACCGAACCGAGGGCGCAGACGGCGGCCGCGTTGTAGAGGTCGCGGCCCACGTCGACGAAGCCCACGATCGCCGCGCACCGTCCGGTGCGAGCCGCGAGCTTGTCGAGCGCCTCCAGGTTGTCGCTGATGAACCCGGGCTTCAGCACCAGGTCCTCCGGCGGGTACCCAGTGATCGCCAGTTCCGGGAACGCGGCGATGTCGCAGCCCGCCGCCTCGGCCTCCTCCAGGGCCGCCAGCATGGCGGCCAGGTTGCCGTCGAGGTCACCCACGACGGTGTTGATCTGGCACGCAGCCACCCGCACGCGAGACATC
>DASZJL010000131.1:0-2418 GCA_035948135.1 Acidimicrobiales bacterium
GAGCGCCATGACGCCCGCTTTCGCGGCGGCGTAGTGGGCCTGGCCGACCTGGGCCCGCCACCCCAGCACCGACGCGTTGTTCACGATGACGCCGGCCTGGCGCGGCACCATGTGGCGCAGGGCGGCACGCGTGCAGCGGAACGTGCCGTTAAGGGTGACGTCGAGCACGGCGTCCCACTGCTCGTCGGCCATCTCCATGAGGGGTGCGGTACCGCCCAGACCGGCGTTGTTGACGAGGACGTCAAGCCGACCAAGCTCAGACACGACGCCGTCGAACATGGCCTGCACATCGCTCTCGACGGTGACGTCGCACGGAACCGCTACGACACCACCGAGCTGCTCGGCCGACTCGATGAGGCGGCGCTCGTGCTTGTCGGCGATGGCGACAGTGGCACCCTCCTCGACGCAACGCTTGGCGGTGGCGAACCCGATGCCCGTGCCGGCGGCCGCCGTGACCAGCACCGTCTTGCCCTTCAGCAGGCCGTGGCCCTCCGGGTAGGGCGGCGGTGTCGCGCTCACGCGCTCTGGGGCTTGGGCTCCGGCGGCAACCCGAGGGCCCGTTCCCCGATGATGTTGCGCTGGATCTCGCTGGAGCCGGCGTAGATCGTGTCCGCCCTGCTGAACATGAACATCCACTGCAGCGGCGCGTCCTGCAGAGTGGCGCCCATGCCCAGGACGTCCATCGCCAGCTCGCCGAGCGACCGGTGCCACTCCGACCAGAACAGCTTGTTCACCGACGCCTCTGGGCCAGGCTCGCCGTCCCGAAGCGTGCGCAAGTTGTGGAAGCGCATGACGCGCAGGCCCGTCCACGCGCGTAGCAGTCGGTCGCGCATCACTGGATCGTCGATGGCGCCGTTGGCACGGGCCGCGTCGACGATCTCCGCGAACTCGCGCTCGAAGCCGATCTGCTGGCCGAAGTAGAGGGTGCCCCGCTCGAAGGCCAGCGTGCCCATGGCCACCCGCCAGCCGCCGTTGACGTCGCCGACGACGTTCTCGACGGGCGTGCGCGCCCCGTCGAGGAAGACCTCGTTGAACTCCGACGAACCGGTGATCTGCACGATCGGACGGATCTCGATGCCCGCTTGCCGCATCGGGCACAGGAGATAGGAGATGCCGCGATGGCGGGGCGCCTGGCGGTCGGTGCGGCACAGGATGAAGATCCAGTCCGCCCAGTGGGCCAGCGACGTCCACACCTTCTGACCGGTGATGACCCACTCGTCGCCGTCCCGCTCGGCGACGGTCTTGAGGTTGGCCAGGTCGGAGCCGGCATCGGGTTCGGAGTAGCCCTGGCACCAGAGCTCGGTGGCGTCGACGATCGGCGGCAGGAACCGGCGGCGCTGCTCCTCGGTGCCGAAGGCGATGATCGTGGGCCCGATCAGTCCCTCGCCGAAGATGCCGACGCGCGCCGGCGCTTCGGCCCGGGCGTACTCCTCGTGGAACACGACCTGCTGGGTGAGCGACGCGCCGCGCCCGCCGTACTGCTTCGGCCAGCCGATACACGTCCAGCCGTCGGCGGCCAGGTGGCGCTCCCACGCCAGGCGGGCGTCGAACCCCTCGTTCTCCTCGCGTCCCGGACCGCCCAGGCCCCGAGCCTCGGCGAACTCGCCCGCGAGGTTGGTCTCCAGCCAGTCGCGGACCTCGCGCCGGAACGCCTCGTCCTCATCCGAAAACCGGAGGTCCATCAAGAATTTCGCGCTCGCAAGCAAAGCTTGCTTGGCGAGCTAGTCGTGCTGCGGGCTCGCGGCAAAGCCGCTCGCCCTCCGCGCTTTCCGTTTTCGCTGGCATCAGGTGAGGGCGCCTTCGGCGCCGTGCGCTGCCGCCAGCGGAGCCTCGTCGCGGTCACGCATTCCTCTCGGCGGTGAGTTGGTCGCGCAGCTGGAACTTGAGCACCTTGCCCGCCGCGTTCAGCGGCAGGGCATCGACGACCTCCACGCGCCGCGGCACCTTGAAGTTGGCCATGCGCTCCCGGCACCACGCGATGAGCTTCTCGGGATCGACTGCGTGCCCGGCTGTGGGGACGACGAACGCCGCGCCCACCTCACCGAGGCGCTCGTCGGGGACGCCGACGACCGCGACCTGCGCCACGTTGTCGTTGGCGAGGATGGCGTTCTCGATCTCGGCCGGATACGCATTGAACCCGCCGACGATGAAGATGTCCTTCTTGCGGTCGGTGATGCGCAGGTATCCGTGGTCGTCCATCACGCCGATGTCGCCCGTGTGCAGCCATCCGTCGGCGTCGACGGTCGCCTTCGTCTCCGCGGGCTCGTCGTAGTAGCCGAGCATGACGTTGTAGCCCCGCACCACGATCTCGCCCGCGTCGCCGCGAGCGACCTCGTCGCCGTCGTCGTCGACCACCTGCACCTCAACGCCGGGTATCGCCCGCCCTGACGTCGTGGCGATCGTCTCGGGGTCGTCGTC
>DASZJL010000132.1:0-4136 GCA_035948135.1 Acidimicrobiales bacterium
CTCGAGCCCGCCCGCGTTCACCGCGGTGACCCGGTAGTAGTTGAAGACGTACTGCCCGGAGGTCGAGTCGGTGAACGGCGGCGAAGGTGTGCTCGCGAGGAACGTCTCGGCGCCGTACTTGCCGCGGTAGACCCGGTACGACGTGATCGGGGCGCCACCGTTGTTGGCCGGCGGGCTCCAGTTCATGACCACCCCCGCACACTGGTTGCTCGTCGAGAACCCCTGCGGGGCCGACGGCGGGTTGGCCCTGATCGTGGTCGTCGTGGTGGGAGGGAGCGTCGTGGACGTGGACGTCGAAGAAGACGAAGTCGAGGACGTCGAAGAAGAAGTGGGCGACGTGCTCGTAGTCGTGCTGGGCAGCACGGCCGACGTGGGGGCGCTCGTGTGGTTCACGCCGTCGTTGGCCGTGACGCTGTAGGTCGTCGGCACGCCGGGGTTGGCCGACGTGTCGGTGAAGTTGGTGTTCATCGTCGTGCCGAGCACCGTGCCGCCGCGCGACACCGTGTAGCAGGCGACGCCGTAGCCGCTGTCGGACGACGGACTCCAGGTGATGTTGATGCTGTTCGCCCCGGCCGTCGTACCGGCCAAATTCGACGGCGAGGTCGGCGTGTCGGTGTCGGGCGGCTGGGCGCCCTCGAGGGCCTTGTCGTAGGACGCCATCCCGGCGGGATTCGACACGCCGTCCCGGACGTACGCCTGCGGGAGCTCGACCGCGCCCGTGCCCTGCGACACCGCCCAGCCCAACGTGGCGCACAAGCTGCCGAGCCCGTTGTTGGGCGACGCCGTCTGGTAGGCGATCGGCGGGCCCTTGGACTGGATCTTGGCGTACATCGAGACGTAGTTGTCGTTGCGCGGCGTCGACGGGTCCTTGATCGAGTTGCTCTCGAGCACGCAGCGGCTGCCCAGCGCCGTGCGGCAGTAGTCGATCATCGTCTCGGTCCAGCCCTCGTCGATGCCCTTCGAGCCATCGGAATTGATCTTCTGGTAGGGCGTGAACGCCACGCTGCTGGTCGTCTGCTTCCACACCGCGTTGTGCACGTCGACCTGCTGCTGCTGGCACGTGTGGTCGTCGGTGACGTTGAAGTTGGCGGCGAGCAGGTTGTTGATCGTCGTCTGGTCGCTCGTCGTGCGCAGGAACGGCTCTGCGGTTGTCAGCGTGCAGCGGGAGATCACGACGTCGCGCACTTCAGGGACGCCGTCGTACTTGGCCGCCAGCTTGGTCATGAAGTCCTGGTAGGCGGCGCCGAAGTTCGGCTCCCAGAATCGGCCGACCGTGTCGTACTGAGCGGCGTTGGCGGCGTCCTGCACGGACACCGCGGTACCGGGCCCGTCGAGGTTCTTGGCCCAGTCGGGCGCGCTGTTGCCCGCCAGCACCCGCAGCTTCAGCTGCATCGGCGGCACCGTGCCGCGGTTCTGGGCGTTCATGGTGCGCAGCTGGGCGATGGCCTGGTCGATGGCGTTGTTGGCGACGATGTCGCCGCCCTGGGACGGCTGGAGGTCGGCCCAGTTGGCGCGCAGCACAACACCGTTGACGACCGACTGCCAGTCCGACGTCGGCAACTGTGTGCGGTCGATGGCGCCCCTGATCGTCGGCTTGACGGGCGGCGCCGCGGCTCCTGTCACCGTGAAGTTGGCGCTGTCGAGGTTGAACGACGTCGCGCCGGCGACGTAGGCGGCCTTGTTCGCGTTGCCGTCGGTGACGTCGATCTCGTCGAGGCGATAGTTGCCGAGCGGCCAGGACCCGTCGACGGCCGCGCTCGCCGTCGTGGGTCCGCCCCCCGAACCGGTGAGGGTGTGGTCGTTGCCGAGGACGTCGGTGAAGTGGAAGACGACGCTGCTCACGCCCGAGGAGTCATCCGTCGCCGTGTACGACACGGTGACGCTCTGGCCCGCGGTCACCGAGGCCGGGCTCGTGCGGTTGAACGACACGAGGGTGGGCGGCGTGCTGTCGCCCGCCGCGGCCGCGATCCCGCCCCCGACGAGGACCGCGACGGCGGCCAGAACGACCGCGACAGCCCGCAGCCGACGACGGCGCGGCGTGCGAAGTCCTCCAGGATGTTGGTGCATCGACGCCTTCCCCGGGCACGCTCGCCAGCCCGGTTCAGTGATTCTCCCCTTTATCGACGGCCCGGATCCAGGGTTTGAGGATTTTCGGATCACATGGGACGTACCGGGCGCGGCCCCCTAGGCTGGGGGCGGAGGAAGACCGCCAATGGGGCGATATCTGCTGGGGGTGACGCTCGTGACCACACTCACGCTCGTGGCGTGCGGAAGCGGCGACGCCAAGAAGAACGCCGCCACCGGGCCCGCGGACAAGGACGCGCACGCGGCGGTGACGGCAACGGCGACCAACGCCAGTGCCTGTCGACCCGTGCCCTCCCCCGCGGCCCAGCCGGTCACGTGGGTGCCCGCCGACCTCCCGCTGCCCGACCGCACCTACGCGGTGAGCGACGAGCCCACGGCAACCGACGGCACCCACCACGCGGTGTTCGCGAGCCCCATAACAATCAAGGACTTTGTACGCTTTGCGGTAACGCAATGGCCGCCCAAGGGATGGCGACTCGGCCGCGGTGACAGCGAGGCCAACGAGGCCGAGGACCAGTTCGTGCGCGGCAAAGAGGGGGGCTCGTTCAAAGTGCGCAGCGATTACTGCGACCAAAGCTGGTCCGAGCTCAACCTTTTCTACAAGCCGGGTTTGCCATGACCGACACATGGGAACGCCGCCAAGCGATGGACCTCCGTCGGGCCGTTGACCGCGAGGCGGTCGAGGCCGTCGTCGAGGACGGAAGCTTCCACCTCGTCTACCAGCCCATCGTGCACCTCGACACCGGCGACGTGGCCGGCGTCGAGGCCCTGTGCCGCTTCGACGACGGCGCGCCAACCGAGCACCGCTTCCGCACGTGTGAGGAGCTGGGCCTGTCGGTGCCCCTCGACCTCGCCATCGTCGAACGCGCTCTCGCCGACTTCGTCCATCTGCCGGGCGGCTACCTCGCCCTCAACCTCAGCCCCTCGACGATCTGCGACCGCTCCATGCAGGCGCTGCTCGAGTCGACCGACGTGCCCCACCGCCGCCTCGTCATCGAGGTCACCGAGCACGCCCGCATTCCCGACTACCGCTTGGCGGCGTCGGTGATCGAGTCGCTGCGCAGCAAGGGTGTTCGCCTCGCCGTCGACGACGCCGGCGCGGGGTGGGCCAGCTTCCGCCACATCCTCAGCCTCCGCCCCGACATCATCAAGATGGACCGCTCGCTCACCCGCGGCGTCGACGTCGACCCCGCCCGGCGCGCCCTCGCCATGGCACTTGCGATCTTCGCGGGCGAGGTCGGCGCCACCGTCGTCGCCGAGGGCGTGGAGACCGACGGCGAGGTGCGGGCGCTGCGCCTGGCCGGCATCCACCGCGCCCAGGGCTTCGTGCTGGCCCTGCCGCAGCGTCTGCCCGTCGACCACCCGACCTATGTGCCCCTCGACCTCGACGCCCTGCTCGAGGGGATCGACACCCCCGGCGCCCCGCCGCCCGACGACCCCGGCGGCGCCATCAGCGTCACCGCCCACAGCCTGCTCAGCGCGGTGGGCGCCATCGAGAGCGCCCTCGCCCTCCTGCGCCAGCGCTCGGACCGCATCGATCTCACCGACTCGAGCGCCCTGCTCGTCGCCGCCGAGCGGCAGGCCCACCACGTCGGCCACGTGCTGCACAACCTCGTGCGGGGCCTGCCCGCCGGCGCCGGCGACCGGGTCGCCGCCCCCGACACGCTGCAGCTCTAAACCCTCTGCAGCTCTAAACCCTCTGCAGCTCTCAGAAAGCCAAAAAGTTTGCGGCTTTTGTGGGGATTCGCGGCAAAGGCGCGCGCGGAGGACGGTTGAGGGGTCACGCGCTGGGTACGGATCCGGCGAAACCTCCACACACGCCCTTCCCGACACAGCACATGTGACACAACAACGGCCGCTCCGGGTGCTCCTCGTCGACGACGACGCCGACGTCCTCGTCATGATGCAGGCCGTCCTCACGAGCCGGACCCTCGACGTGGTCGGCCTCGCCACCAGCGGCGAGGACGGCGAGCGGGTCGCGGCGGCGATCGCCCCCGACGTGGCCGTGGTCGACTACATGATGCCGGGGATGACCGGCCTGGAGACGGCCG
>DASZJL010000133.1:0-10774 GCA_035948135.1 Acidimicrobiales bacterium
GCGGCCAGGTCGGTGGGCTGGATGGAAACGTCAGTGCAGAAGATCGTCACCCCGAAGCGCATGGCGTCAGCCTGCCTCGCCGGCCAGGCGGGGGAGAAGTTCGGCGAAGGCCTCCTCTTCCCGCCGGCGGGCGGCGACGACGTTGGGGAGGTGGGCGTCGACCAACAGGCGCTTGATGGCCTGCACGGCATCGGGCGAGAGGGCGGCGATGTGTGACGCCAGCTCGAGCGTGCGCTCCAGGAGTCGATCGCCCGGACAGCGCTCCAGCGCGATACCCGCGGCGACGACGTCCTCGGCACCGAGCCACTCGCTCGTGAACAGCACCTGGGCGGCGCGCTGCCAGCCCATCCGCATCGGGAACAGATAGGTGCTGCCCGCTTCGGCGGGGACGCCGAGCTCGGTGAACGGCACCTTGAAGCGGGCGTCGTCGGCGACGACGACCAGATCGCAGTGGGCGAGGATCGTGAATCCGAGCCCCACCGCGACCCCGTTGACCGCGGCGAGCAGCGGCTTGGGGAACGACTGCACGATGTCGAGCAGCACGGGAAAGCCCGACGCCCCGTCAGCGTCGGCAGTACCGGCGGCGAAGGCGCGCATCTCGTTGAGGTCCTGTCCGGCCGAGAACGCGGTCCCCACGCCCGTGAGAACCACGGCGCGCACCTCGGCCTCGTCCCGAGCCTCGGTCAACGCGGCAGCAACCGCTCTGTACATGGCGACGTCGAAGGCGTTGCGGGCCTCGGGCCGGTCGAAGGTGACGATGCGGACGTGGCCCCGATCGTCGACCCGGATCCGGGCCGCCTCAGCCCCCGGCGTCAAAGGGTCCCTTGCCCATCTGCTCGCGCACGGAGACGACGGGCGGGTTGGTCAGCGAGCGCCGCTGCCAGTTGGCGCCGTCGACGACCAGGGTGTGGCCGGTGATGAAGCGGGCGTACGGGGAGGCCAGAAACGTGGCGGCCCACCCCAGCTCCTGGCGCTGGCCGACGCGCAGGGCCGGCTGAGTGGCGTCCTTGTCGTGGGTGCGCTCGAGGTTGCCCTGGATGTCGGCCGTCATGTCTTCGTGGGGGAAGAGCCCGGGCACCAGCCCGTTGACCTGAATGCCGTACGGCGCCCACTCGACCGCCAGCGTCTCGGTCAGATTCTTCACGCCTGCTTTGGCGGCGGCGGAATGGGCGAAGCCGGGGCCGCCCGTCCATGCATACGAGGCGCCCACGTTGATGATCGACCCGGGCTCGCCGGCGGCCAGGTGGCGGCGGGCAAACTCGCGGGAACAGAGGAACGTGCCGTTGAGAGTGATGTCGACGACGGTGCGCCAGGCGTTGGGCGACATGTCCTCGGCCGGAACCGGGAAGTTGGCCGCCGCGTTGTTCACCAGCACACCCGGCAGTCCGAAGGATTCGACCGCGACGTCGAAGGCGGCGGCGATGGACTCGGCGTCGCGGATGTCGCACGTCACCGTGACGACCGACGCTGCCAGTTCCTTCATGGCGGCCTCGCCGGCCTCGAGGTGCTCGGTCTTGCGACTGGCGATGACGATCGACGCTTCGAGGCGGGCGAACTCCGACGCGATGGCCTTGCCCAGGCCGGTGCCGCCGCCGGTGATGAACACGCACACACCGTCGAAGGTCCCGGGGCTGAGGGCGGTCTCGCCCACCGGCGGGGGATAGGGAAGCCCTGCCACGTCAGCTCCCCCGGTAGACGGGCGGGCGCTCGTCGGCCTTGGCGGCGCGCATCTCGGAGAAGTCCTCGCTCTTGTTGATGAACGTTTGGTAGATGAGCTCGTCGCCCATGGACGTCTGCTGCTGCGGCCGGGCCAGGCGACCGATGACCCGGCGGGCCATCTTCACGGTGACCGCCGGTGACGCCGCGATCTTGTCGGCCATCTCCCGGGCGACGGAGTCGAGCTCGTCGCGCGGCACCACTCGGGACACGATGCCATGGTGCAGCGCCTCCTCGGCCGAGAGCCGGCGGCCGGTCAGCACCATGTCGCTCACCAGGCCGGGCCCGACCATCTCGTACAGGACGCTGACGCCGCCGGTGTCGGGGATGACGCCGTAGCCGACCTCGGGCAACATGAAGCGGGCGTCGTCGGCGGCGATGCGGATGTCGCAGAGCAGTGCCCGCTGAAACGAGCCGCCGATGGCCCAACCCTGGATGGCGACGATGATCGGCGCCTCGATGTCCCACACCTGCTGGATGCCGCGGTGGCCGCGGGCCATCAGCTCGTGATGGGTCATCTCGGTCTTCTGGACACCGATCGATCCGACGTCACGTCCCGACGACCACGACTTGCCTTCGGCCCGCCAGATCACGGCCCGCACGTCCGGCCGCTGCTTCAGCTCGCCCAGGATCTCGAAGAGCCGGGCGTCCATGTCGTCGTCGAAGGCGTTGTGCTTCTCGGGGTTGTTGTTGGTGATGACGGCAACCGGCCCGTCGACTTCCAACGTGATGGTTTCAGCCACGAGTGCATACCGTAGGCGGATGCATGACCTCGTGATCAGGGCTGGGACGGTCATCGACGGCACGGGGTCACCGGGGCGAACGGCTGACGTGGCGATCAGCGAGGGGGTGGTCACCGACGTGGGCCGCGTCGACGGCCCGGCTAGGCGGGAGATCGACGCTGACGGCGCCCTGGTGACGCCCGGCTTCGTCGACGTGCACACTCACTACGACGGGCAGGCGACCTGGGATCCGTTGCTGTCGCCGTCGTGCTGGCACGGCGTGACGACGGTGGTCATGGGCAACTGCGGTGTCGGCTTCGCGCCCGTCGCCGCCGATCGCCACGACTGGCTCATCGGCCTGATGGAAGGCGTCGAGGACATCCCCGGCGCCGCCCTGTCCGAGGGCATCCAGTGGGGGTGGGAGAGCTTCCCCGAGTACCTCGACACCATCGAGTCGCAGCACCGCGTTGTCGACGTCGGCACCCAGGTACCCCACGGCGCGGTGCGCGCCTACGTCATGGGCGAGCGGGGCGCCAGGAACGAGCCGGCCACCGCGGCCGACATCGAAGCGATGGCCGCCATCGTCCGGGAGGGCATCGAGGCGGGCGCCCTCGGGTTCTCGACCTCGCGCACGCTCGCCCACCGGGCCATCGACGGTGAGCCCGTTCCCGGCACGTTCGCGGCGGAGGACGAACTCTTCGGGATCGGCTCGGTCCTCGGCGAGCTGGGTACCGGGGTGTTCGAACTGGCGCCCGCCGGCGTGCTCGGCGAGGACCTCGACGCGCCCGAGAAAGAGGTGGCCTGGATGCGGCGCCTGGCCGCCGCCACCAACCGTCCCGTCACCTTCGCGCTGACCCAGAACAACGCCGACCCGCAGGCGTGGCGTCGCCAGCTGGATCTGGCGGCTGAGGCCGCGGCCGATGGCGTGCCCCTCCGGCCGCAGGTGCACGGGCGCACGGTCTCGATCCTCCTCGGCCTCTCGACCTTCCACCCCTTCAACTTCACGGCTGCGTGGGGCGAGACCGGGGTCGGCCTGCTGCCGTGGTCGGAGCAGGCCGCCCGGATCGACAACGAGCCCGAGCTGCGCGCCCGTCTGGTGCGGGAGCTGGCCGGGATGACCGACGACCCGATCATCCGCGGGTTCATGAACCCCAAGCACATCTATGTCCTCGGCGACCCGCCCGACTACGAGCCCGGACCCGAGCGGTCCGTGGCGGGCATTGCGGCGTCCCGCGGCGCCGACATGTGGGACACGCTGATGGACCTGATGCTCGCCGACGGCGGCCGGGAGCTCCTCAACAGCCCGGTGCTCAACTACGCCGACGGCAGCCTCGAGCCTGTCCGGGAGATGCTGCTGCACCCGACCACGGCCTTCGGGCTGGGCGACGGTGGTGCGCACGCCGGCCAGACCTGCGACGCGTCGACAACGACGTTCCTGCTCTCGCACTGGGCACGCGACCGGGCTGACGGCCGCCTCCCGGTCGAGCTCTCGGTGCACAAGCTGACGCAGGCCACGGCCACGCTCTTCGAGCTCGGCGACCGTGGCGTGCTGGCCCCCGGGTTCACGGGCGACGCCAACGTCATCGACTTCGACCGCCTCCAGCTCCACCGGCCCCACAAGGTCGCCGACCTCCCGGGCGGCGCCGCCCGGCTGCTGCAGACGGCCGACGGTTACATCGCCACCGCCAAGAGCGGCGAGATCACATTCGAGGACGGCGACCACACGGGCGCTCTCCCCGGCGTCCTCCTCCGCGGCGCCCGCTAATCAGCAGAGCTGCGGGGGCGGAAGCCCTGGCCGCGGTGTTCGTCGACGGCCGGCGGGGGTTCCTTGCGCGTGGCCGGGTGGTTGACGAAGCGCACCGGGAAGCCGGTGGCGGGGTCGGCCCAGTCCTCGGTCGTGACCGCTCGACGGTCGACGAAGTGGCGGAGACCGACCATCCCTGAGCGGTCGAGCACGGGGGCGACGGGCACGCCGGCTGCCAGCATCTCGCCGACCAGGTCGTCACGGCTGCGCTTGCCGATGGCGTCGGAGATCTGCGCCTGGAGCGCGGCGACGCGCGCCATGCGGTCGACGAAGCCGAGCGCCGCGATGTCGTCGGGCAGTTCGAGCACCTCGCACAACGGCCGCCAAAAGTGGTCTTCGGTCAGCACGCCGAGGACGACGTAGCCGCCGTCGGCTGTCCCGAACGTGCCGTACCCGGGCACGCCTCGCGCACCCTCATCTGTGCCCTCGGCCTGGGGTGCCACTGCACCGGTCCAGGTGGCGAGGACGTCGGCCATGGCCACGTCGATGCGCTCGCCTTCGCCGGTCTTGAGCCGGCGGACGACGGCCGCGCAGATGGCGAATGCCGCGGCCATGCCGCCCGAGAGGTCGGCGACCGGCACGGCCGGTTCCCGCGGCGGGCCGCCCTCGGGTGCCAGCGCGCCCGACCAGGCCAGGTAGTTGATGTCGTGGCCGCTGGCCTGGGCGAGCGGCCCGTCCTGGCCGAGGCCCGACACCGAGCAGTAGATCACCGACGGGTTCACGGCCCGGATTGCGTCGTAGCCGATGCCGAGCCGGTCGGCGACGCCGGGGCGGTAGCCCTCGACGACGACGTCGGCGTCCGCCGCCAGTTCCAGGGCGCGCCCCCGGTCGCGCTCGTCCTTGAGGTCGAGCACGACGCTGCGCTTGTCGGCGGACAGGCTGTCGAACAGCCCCGCGTACACGCGCATGGGATCGCCGCCGGGCGGTTCGACCTTGAGCACCTCGGCCCCGAGCTCGGCCAGCAACTGGGTGGCGTAGGGCCCGGGCCGCCAGATTGTGAAGTCGAGGACGCGCAGGCCGTCGAGCAGGCCGCTCATCTCTCGAACCCGGCGATGATTCGTTCGAACGTCGCGACGTCGCCCGCGTATGGTTCGCTCGACCGCGGCCAGTGGACGACGAGATCGGTAATGCCGACGTGCGCGTAGCGGCCGACCATGTCAGCGAAGGCCTGTTCGGACTCCAGCCCGGCCGGCAGCTCGGGGCCGGTCAGCACCAACCGGTCGACCGTCGACGGATCTCTGCCGGCCGACGCGCACGCATCCTCCAAACGCTTGACCTGATCGCCGACAGCTTCGACGCCGCCGCCCGCACGATCGCCGGTCGTCACCCACGTCGCGGCGTGGGTCGCCGCCAGCCGCATACCTCGGGGCCCGGCGGCCGCGACGGCGAAGGGGATCCGGGGCTGTTGCACGCAGCCCGGGTACGTGCGGGCCCGCTCGGCCGAGTACCACTGCCCGTCGTGGGTGGTCTCCGGTTGGCGCAGCAGCACATCCAACAGTTCGACGAACTCGGCGAAGCGCTCGGAACGTTCTCGCCCCGACCATGGCTTCTGCCCGAGGACCGAGGCGTCCCACCCTTCGCCGCCGGCGCCGATCCCCAATGTGAGGCGTCCGAGGGAGACGTCGTCGAGCGTGATCAGCTCCTTGGCGAACGGCACCGGGTGGCGATAGTTCGGCGAGGCGACGAGCGGACCAAGCCGCATGCGAGTCGTGGCCAGCGCGGCCGCAGTCAACGTGGGGACGGCGCCGAACCACGGCCCATCGGCCAGCGAGCGCCAGGCCAGGTGGTCGTATGTCCATGCGTGGTCGAAGCCCAGTGCCTCGGCTCTCTGCCACAACCGCCGCTGCTGGGGCCAGCGGAGCTCGGGGAGGATGCAGACGCCGAGGCGCACGCGTTCAGGTCGGCAGCTCGCCGCGCGCCAGCAGCTCGACGGGGTCCTGCATGCGGACCATGCCGAGGTAGCCGCCGCCGCGGGGGATGCTGTCGTGGACCGCGTAGCCGATGAGCTCCTGCGCTTGACGCGGCAGGGTCGCGGCCAGCGCCGGTGGGATCGACAGGTAGTTGTTCTCCTCGGTCCGCAGCCATCCGAGGCAATAGCTGAGATGGGCTCCGCGGCGGGGAACGTCGGTGCTGTTGGCGCCACCGCCGTGGATCGTGCCGCCGAGATAGACGACGGCGGAGCCGGCGGGCATCTCCGCGTAGGCGATCTGCTCGTCGGAGGGGCGGGCCTGCATGACCTGCTCGATGGGCGTCAGGTTGCGATCGGGCCACCGGTGGCTGCCGGGGACGACCCGGGTCGCGCCGTTCTCACGCGTGAAGTCGACGAAGGCGATGACCGTCGCCAGCTGGAGCTCGGGACCCGGCCGCGGCATGTCGCTCCACACGAGCTCGTCTCGGTGCAGCAGCTGCTCCTCCGACCCCGGGCCTCGCTGCAGAAGGTGTCCGAGATTCAGCTGGTAGCGGGCGCAGTTCGGGAGGAGGACGCGGTCGCAGATGGCGAGGAGGAGCGGGTTGCACATCACGTCGACCGCGAACGCGCGCGACAGTCCGGGCGCGCCGGCGAGTTGCTTGGTGGCCGGGCCGTGGAAGGCCTTCATCACGTCGTTGAACAGTTCTTCGTCGGGATCGACGGCGTCCAGCGTGGCGCCGACTTCGGCGTTCACGCGGTCGACAACGTCGCCCGACAACAGACCCTCGACGATGACGGCACCATCGCGCTCGACGCCGGTGACGATGTCATCGGGATCGGCCGAGGCGTCGAACCGCTGGAGCTGGGGACTCATCGGCAAGCGCTCATCGGCGTCCGCCGGTAGCGGAGCCGCCTGCGGCGGCGTTGTCTTCTCCCGAGCGCTCGACGTCGAGCTTTGCTCGCCCCCGAGCGCTCATCGGCGTCCGCCGGTAGCGGAGCCGCCTGCGGCGGCGCTGTCTTCTCCCGAGCGCCCGACGTCGAGCTTTGCTCGCCCCCGAGCGCTCATGGCAGGTACAGCACCTGCATGGTGTAGAGCAGCGAGGGCTTGTCGGCGTCGACGACGCTGACGTCAGCCTCGGTGGTGACCAGCGTTCCCTTGGGCCGGGCCTCGGCCCGCACCAGGCGGCCCCGGGCGTGCACCTCCGACGGGATGGGAACGGGAGCCAGGAAGCGGAGCTTCTCGGCGCCGTAGTTGACGGCGCTGCTCTGGCCGGTGATGCGGATGGTCTGGGCCCCCATGGCCGGGAGCAGGCTCAAGGTGAGGAAGCCGTGGGCGATCGTGCCGCCGAAGGGGCTGTCCCGCTTCGCCCGCTCGACGTCGGAGTGGATCCACTGATGGTCGCCGGTGAGATCGGCGTAGGCATCCACCATGTCCTGCGTCACCTTGACCGGGGGGCCCCACGACCCGAATTCGTCGGATGCAGCCGCGTTGAGTGCGTCGATGTCGTCGAAGCGGATCTGTTCCATTACGAGATGATGCCAGCCTCGGCCAAAGCGGCGAGGTCCGCGTCGTCCAGCCCGAGCTCAGTGCGCAGGACCTCGCCCGTGTGCTCGCCGACCCACGGCACCCGGCGCTCGCTCTCTTCGGGCACGTTCGACAGCTTCACAGGGTTACCGGGGATGAGCACGGGCTGGTCGATCCCGTCGGTGCGCTCCATGGCGACCAGCATGTTGCGCGCTGCCAGATGCGGGTCGGCGATGACCTCTTCGGACTCGAGACACGGGCCGGCCGCAACGCCCGCTGCCATGAGCTCATGGGTGGCTTCCAGCTTCGTGCGCGTCGCCGCCCAGTCCTCGATGCCGGGCCGGACGATGTCCTCCAGGTGCGTGCCCCACCCGCTGCGGTCGGTGAGACGCGCATCGTCGAGCCATTCCGGACGCCCGACGATCTCGGCCAGCCGCTCGAACTGGTGCTCGCGAACGAGCTGTATGACGAACCACCCGTCCTTGGCCCGGAACGTGTCGAGGATGTACGGCGGCGGATAGGGCTGCCGCGGGAGCCCGAGCGACGCGAAGTTGGTGACGATGTCGGTCATGGCGACGGTGGCGTCGAGCATGGCCACGTCGACGTGCTGGCCAACGCCCGTGACGTCTCGGTGCCGCAGGGCGGCCAGGATGCCGATGGCCGCGAACAGGGCGGAGCTGATGTCGCCCAGCGCCCCGACGGGGTTGGCGCGCGGTGCCTCGCCAGGCCGGCGGGTGTAGTCGTAGATCCCCGACATGGCCTCGACGATCGACGCGTACGCCGGCCACCCCGCGTACGGCGACGCGTTGGCACCGAAGCCCGACACCGACGCGTAGATCACCGCCGGGTGCGCGGCCCGAACCGCGTCGTATCCGAGGCCCAGCCGCGCCATGGTCCCGGCCTTGAAGTTCTCGGCCACCACGTCGAACTTGGGCACCAGGCGCAGGAAGAGCTCGCGCCCGGCGTGGGTCTTGAGGTCGATGGCGACGCTCCGTTTGCCGAGGTTGTTGCGCAGGAAGGTCGCGCCGACCGGCCGGCCCTCGGGGTCGAGCATGGCAGGCTGCGACCCGCGCCCGGACTCGCCCCCTCGGGGCTCGACCTTGACGACGTCGGCGCCGAGACGGGCGAGCAGTTGGGTGGCGTAGGGCAACGCTTGCATCTGCTCGGCGGCCAGGACCCGGATGCCGTCGAGCGGCTTCATGACGTGGCCTCGTTGAAGGCGGTCACGATCCCCGCCAGGCGTTCGGTCGTCGCCGCCCGGTCACGAGGCAGGCGGACGAAGGCGCGGAAGTCGGTGACACCGGCCTCGATCAACGGCGGCACGCGCTCCATCGTTCGGTCCACGTCGATGTCGCCATCGTCGTTGGTGACGACGGGGAGACGCCCGGCGACCTGGAAGCCGGCCACGTCGCGGCCGGCCGCCACCAGGGCCTCGTGCACGCGCGGGATCCACGCGGCCGGATCCGCTTCCGCCGGGCCCCATGGGATCCACCCGCTGCCGAAGCGGACGATGCGCTCGACCACGCGCTTGTTGACCGTGCCGCTGACCCAGATGGGCACACCACCGGGCTGGATCGGGTGGGGCATCTGATGGATGCCCTCGAAGGAAAGGTCGTCCGACTCGAACCGGGCCGGGGAGTCGCGCCACAACGTCTGGCACACGGCGAGCGTGTGGTCGAGGATCCGGCCGCGTTGTTTGAAGTCGAGCCCGGCCGCTTCGTACTCCTCGCGCTGCCACCCGACGCCCACGCCGAGGTCGAGGCGGCCACCCGACAGCACGTCGAGGGTCGCCGTCGTCTTGGCGAGGACGGCCGGCCGGCGCAGGCCCGCGAGCAGGATCCCTGTCGCCAACCGCACGCGTGACGTGATGCTGCTGATCGCGGTCAGCACCGTCAGCGGCTCGAGCCAATGCCCGTCGGGGCCGGTGGGTTGGCGACCGCCTTCTTGACCGCCGACCTCGGGGCGGGCGTACGCCTCCATTTTCTCGCCGAAGACCACGTGGTCCGAGACGAAGAGACGTGCGACGCCGGCGTCGTCGGCCGCCCGGGCCCGGTCGAACAGCGCTTGCCAGCCGCCCGGCCCGGGGTCCTCGGGCGAGTACGTCCGCAGCATGATCGAGAGGCCGGGGTTGGTCATCGCTTCAGGGATTGCGGGGCCGGTTGGTCCACCGGCCGCGGTCGGCGGTGCGGAACCAACCGCCCGCGGCCAGCGTGCCACCGTCGGTTGGGATGACCTGGCCGGTGACGAACCGGGAGAGGGACGAGGCCAGGAAGAGAACGACGTCGGCGCTGTCCTCGGGCTCACCGCGGCGACCGACCGGCACCCACACGGGCCAGCGATCGCGGAACTCCACGGGGACCATGGCGTCGTAGTCGACCTGCAGGGACTGGGTGACATCGGGCGCGATGGCGTTGACGCGGACGCCGTGGCGGGCCACGTCGACGGCGAGGCAGCGCGTGAAATGGGCGACGGCCGCCTTGTAGGCGCCGTACACGGGGTCGGCGGGGTAGCCGCGCAGGCCTTCGACCGACGTGACGTTGACGATCGACCCCTGGCCGTGTTCGACCATGCTCGGGAGGAACGCATGTGAGCACGCGATGACGTGGAAGAGGTTGACGGCGTGCAGGGCATCCCAGTGCGCCGGGTCGCTGTCGAGAAAGGACTGCGCGCCCAGGTGGTGGCCGACGTTGTTGACGAGGATGTCCGCTCGCCCGTGCTCGTCGAGGACGGCCGCGGCCAGGCGCTCGACCTCGCGCTGTTCGCGCACGTCGACGACGAAGGCGTCGGCGCTGTGGCCCGCGGCGCGGATCCGCTCGACGGTCTCCTTGGCGCGCTGCTCGTCGATCTCGGCGACGACGACGTGGGCGCCGGCCGCGGCAAGGGCAGCCGACGTGCCCGCACCGATGCCGCCTCCACCACCGGTGACGACCGCGACCTGACCGCTCAGGTCGATGTCGATCGTCACCCGGCCCCGTTCATCCTTCTTGATATTTTTATGTGAATCATGAAGGCCACGAGCTCGCCGCGGGTCTACCAACCGCGGCTGGCCCGGAGGAGCAGCGGCGACGAGGCCGCCCTGCTCATTCGCCGCATGATCT
>DASZJL010000134.1:0-6540 GCA_035948135.1 Acidimicrobiales bacterium
GGCAAGCACCTGTCGAGCCTGCCGGGTGCGCTGGGTGAGGCCATGGAGAAGGCGCACCGCGGCACGGCCGCCGTGGGGAACGCCGACATCGGCGCCGTCGGCGCGAACCAAGCCGTCACCTCGCGGCCGGCCGCGGTCGCGGTGATGGACGGCGTGAGTGCCGTCGACACGGGCGCGGTGGAGCCGGCCGACGTGCTCGCCGGTGACGCCGCCAGTCCCTTCGGCGTGCGGGCCGACCCTGGCAAGGTCGTGGACCGAACGATGACGGCCCTTCAGCGCAGCGACCTCGTCGTGGTCGACACGGGCGATGCTGAGCGGGCGCTGGCGGTGACCGGCCAGGCCCTGCCGGCCGCGGCGTCCCAGACGCGCCGGGCGGCGCTGGCCCACACCGACGACATCCTCGGCCGCGTCGAGCGCAGCCTGCCGCCCCGCACGCTCCTGTTGGTCGTATCGGTCGTGCCCCCGGACAAGACGTGGCACCTGACGCCGGTCGTCGCTTCGGGGGCGGGTGTCGTGAAGGGCTACCTGCACTCGCCCTCGACCGAGCGCCTCGGCCTCGTCACCCTCACCGACGTCGCGCCGACCGTGCTCGACTCGTTGGGCGTGGCCGTGCCCGACGGCATGATCGGCCACGCCTTTCGCTATCACCCGGGCACGGTCGACCTCGGGCGCCTTGCCGGTCTCGACCACGACGGCACGACGCGCGACTCGATCTACCCCCCGATCGCCCTCGGCTTCGTGGTCCTCCACGCCGCCGTCTACCTGGTGGCCGCCCTGCTGCTGTCGCGGCGCGAGCTGGGACGCTCCGAAGCGTTCCTGCGCTACGGCGTACTCCTCATCGCCGCCCTTCCCGTGTCCACGTTCCTGGTGAAGGCGCTGCCGCTCGACGGCGTCGCGTCGGTACCGGTGATGTTCGGCGTCGATGCCCTCATCGTGGCCATCGCCGGGCGCGCCCGGCGGCACGCCCTCAGCGCGCTCGCGTGGGTGATGGGCTTCACGGCAGTCGTGCTGATGGCGGACGTGGCGACTGGCGCGCGGCTACAGGTGAACAGCGTCCTCGGCTACTCCCCCCAGACGGCAGCGCGGTTCTTCGGCATCGGCAACAGCGCCTTCGCCGTGTTGGCGGCGACGGCAATCCTGGCCGCCGCCATCCACATGCAGTACGCGCCCCGCAAACGGGAGGCGTTGCTCACCGTCACAGGTTTCCTCGTCCTGCTCGTCGTTATCGACGGGGCGCCCAGCCTCGGCGGTGACGTCGGGGGCATCCTGACGCTCGTGCCGGTCGTAGGACTGACAGTGATCGCGTTCAGTGGTAGGCGCATCTCGTGGAAGACGGTCGCCGTGCTGGCCGGAGTCACGGTGGCCGTCCTTGCCGCCGCCCTCGTCGTCGACCTCCTGCGGCCGCCCGAGGCTCGGACGCACTTGGGCCGCGTGGTCACCGACGTCCACCACGCGGGCGGCTCCTCGTTCCTCACCACGGTGGCGAGGAAGGTCGCCACCAATCTGCGGGTCTTCCAGACCACGGTTTGGTCATGGATGGTGCCGATCATCGCCGCCTTCCTCCTGTACCTGTTGATCTGGGAACGGCGCCTGGGACGGCTGCTGCCGCGGGGATCGGCGCTGCGCATCGGCGTCATCTCCGCCTTGGCGGCGGGGCTGCTCGGCTTCGCGGTGAATGACTCAGGCGTCGTGATCACCGCCCTCGTGTTCCTCTACCTCGGGCCCTACCTGACCTTGCTCGCGCTCGATGCCCAGCGAGGCGAGCCCGAGCTGCTCGAACCCATCGCCCCGGCGCGGGCCATCGCCGGCGTCTCCTTTCGGTCGTGACCGACGTCATCGTGCTGACGGTCGCCGGTGTGGCGGTCGGCTGGGCCGTACGCCGGGTCCTCCAGCCGGTGTTCGAGCTGCCGCAGCTGGCGAGGGAGAACTATCGAGGCCGAAGTGTCGCCACCGCGGCAGGGGTTGTGATCCCGATTGCCCTCGTCATCGTCGAGGCCGGCCGCGTCCTGCTTACTTCGCTCGACGTCGGCCAACCGCTGACATCCATCCGCGCCATGGTCCTCGTGGCCGCACTGGGCTTCGGGCTGCTCGGACTGATCGACGACCTGGTCGGCAGCGGGCACGCACGCGGGTTTCGGGGCCACCTCGGCGAACTCTCACGAGGACGGCTGACGACTGGCGGCCTCAAGCTGGTCGGCGGGATCGCCGTCGCGGTGATCATCGGCGGGGCAAGGAACCCGCACTCGCCCGGGCGGCTCCTGGCCGACGCGGCCCTGATCGCGCTGGCCGCCAACCTGGCCAACCAGCTCGACCGTCGCCCAGGGCGGGTCACCAAGGTGGCCGTGGTTGCCTTCGTCGTGCTCGTGGCATTTGCCGCCGACCACTCCTCCCTGGCGAGCATCGGCGTCGTCATCGGCGCGGCAGTGGCGCTGTTCTACGACGACCTTCGGGAACGCCTCATGCTCGGCGACGTCGGTGCCAACGTGGTTGGCGCGTGCCTCGGCGTCGGCGTCGTCATCGCGTACTCGTTCCCGGTCCGCCTCGCCGTTCTCGCCGTCGTCGCCGTCCTCAACCTGGTGGGCGAGCTGAGCTCGTTCACCCGTCTGATCGATGCCGTCCCCCCGCTGCGGGCGCTCGACCGGGCCGGCCGTCGCGACCCCTGAGCGCGCTCAGCGTCCGCCGGGTCGCATCCGCTGCAGAAACGGCTTCTTGCCAGCCTCGAGGTGGCGCCCGTCGAGGAAGCTGAGCTCGACGCCGTTGTCGAACAGCACCCGGTAGCGGCGCCAGGCGAACCCGTCGGCCAGGACCACGGTGCCTTCGGTGCCGGTCGGGACCTTGGCCAGGTCGATCTTGGCCCTTACGCGCTGGCGGAGCGAGAGAATGATCTCCGGGGGCGGTTCGCCGGCCAGCTTGTGGGCATCCCAGACAGGCACGGCCCGGACCCTAAGCGAAGTGTGAACCGTCCACCCGCTCGGCCGGCGGCCTGCGGTACGGTGAAATCCCGTGGCGAAACACATATTTGTGACTGGTGGTGTGGCCAGTTCGCTCGGGAAGGGCCTGACGGCCTCCTCGCTGGGGCGGCTGCTGAAAAGCAGGGGCCTGCGGGTCACCATGCAGAAGCTGGACCCGTACATCAACGTCGACCCCGGAACGATGAACCCGTTCCAGCACGGCGAGGTCTTCGTTACCGACGACGGCGGCGAGACCGACCTCGACCTGGGTCACTACGAGCGCTTCATCGACGTGCCGCTGCACCGCGATTCGAACGCGACGACCGGCTCGATCTACTCGACCGTCCTGGCCAAGGAGCGGCGGGGCGACTACCTGGGCGACACCGTCCAGGTGATCCCCCACATCACCAACGAGATCAAGGACCGCATCCTCCGTCTGGTCAACGACGACGTCGACGTGGTGATCACCGAGGTGGGCGGAACCGTCGGCGACATCGAGATCCTGCCGTTCCTCGAGGCCATCCGGCAGTTCCGCAAGGACGCAGGCCGCGACAACGTCTGCTACGTCCACGTCACCCTGGTGCCGTTCATCGGGCCGTCGGGCGAACAGAAGACCAAGCCCACGCAGCACTCGGTCACCGAGCTGCGCAGTCGCGGCATCCAGCCCGACGCCATCGTCTGCCGCAGCGACCGCCCTATCTCTGAGGGCCTGAAGCGCAAGATCTCGCTGCTGTGCGACGTGCCGTCCGAGGCGGTCGTCAGCGCCGTCGACGCCCGCAACCTCTACGAGATCCCCCTCGTGCTCCACGAGGAGGGCCTCGACGACTACGTGTGCAGCCTGCTGCGCTTCGACGGGCCCGAGCACGAGCCCGACCTCACCGAGTGGGAAGCGCTCGTCAGCCGGGTCGAAGCCGCCACCACGCCCGTGCGTATCGGTCTCATCGGCAAGTACGTCAACCTCCCCGACGCCTACCTCTCGGTCGTCGAGGCCCTCAAGCACGGCGGGTATCACCACGGCGCCGACGTCCAGGTCGAGTGGATTCAAGCCGAGGAGGTCGAGGGTCTTTTGACGGAGGGTCGTCTCCACGACCTCGACGGCATGGTGATCCCGGGCGGCTTCGGATGGCGGGGGATTGAAGGCAAGATCGCAGCCGCGGGCTACGCCCGTGAGCACGAAATCCCTTGTCTGGGGCTGTGCCTCGGGCTGCACGTCATGGTGATCGAGCTCGCTCGCAACGTGTGCGGGCTGACCGGTGCCAACTCTGCGGAGTTCGACGGGGAGTCGCCCCACCGGGTCATCGACCTCATGGACGAGCAGCGGGAGGTCGTCGACTACGGCGGCACCATGCGCCTCGGTGTGTACCCCGCCAAGCTCGAGCCCGGCTCGCAGGTGCAGCGGGCCTACGGCGAGTCGATCGTCTATGAGCGGCACCGCCACCGCTACGAGTTCAACCCGCGGTACCGCACCCGGCTCGAAGAGGGCGGGCTGCGCTGCTCAGGCGCGTCGCCCGACGACCGCCTCGTCGAGTTCATCGAGCTTCCGAGCCATCCCTTCTGGATCGGCACCCAAGCCCATCCCGAGTTCAAGAGCCGGCCCGACCGTCCCCATCCGCTGTTCCGGGACCTGGTGGGCGCGGCGCTGGCCCGCGCCGAGGGCCGCAAGCCGCGCCTGCTCCACGTTGACCCAGTTCCGCAAGCTCGCTGAGAGGCACGTCCACGACGGGTCGTTGATCTCGGTCGCGGTCGGGACGTTCGAAGGACCCGACGGGACGACTTTCAATCGCGATCTCGTGCACCACCCGGGCGCGGTATCGATCGTTCCCGTCGACGACGACCGCAGCGTCTACATGGTCCGCCAGTACCGGGCCGCCATCGACGCCGACCTGCTGGAGATCCCCGCCGGCAAGCGCGACGTCGAGGGAGAGCCACCCGAGGAGACGGCACTGCGCGAACTGGCTGAGGAGGTCGGGATGCGCGCCGGGAGGGTCGAGAAGCTGGCCGAGTTCTACAACTCGCCGGGATTCTCCGACGAGTACTCCTACGTGTACCTGGGCCTCGACCTCGAGCCCACACCGGCATCAGCGCACAGTCCCGAAGAGGCGGCCATGGACATCGAGCGAATCTCGCTTGACGAGGTGCCAATGCTCATACGGACGGCGCGGATCGTCGACGCCAAGTCGATCATCGGGCTCTGCCTGGCCCGGGAAATGCTGTCCCCTTGATCGTCGGCGTCCCCGCCGAGGTCAAGGAGGGGGAGCACAGGGTCGCCATCACACCCGACGGCGTGCGCGAGCTGGCGGTCGCGGGTCACCGGGTGCTGGTCGAGCGGGGCGCGGGCGAGGACTCGGCGATTGCGGATTCGGAATTCGAGGCGGCCGGCGCCGAGGCGGTCTCGGTCGACGACGCGTGGGGCGCCGACCTGGTGGTGAAGGTGAAAGAGCCGCAGGCGGCTGAGTTCGGGTATCTCCGCGAGGGCCTGGTGCTGTTCACCTATCTTCACCTGGCTGCCTATCCCGATGTCGCCCGACAGCTGCTCGACAGCAAGACCGTGGGCATCGGCTACGAGACCGTGCAGCTCGAGAATGGCGCCTTGCCGCTGCTCGCCCCGATGAGTGAGGTCGCGGGCCGCATGGCCACCCAGATCGGGGCGCACTATCTGGAGCGCGACTGGGGCGGCCGCGGTGTGCTGCTCGGCGGCGTGGCCGGCGTCCAACCGGCGCGTGTCGTTGTATTGGGTGCCGGTAACGCCGGCTGGAACGCGGCGTGGATCGCCCAGGGGATGCAGGCCGAGGTATTCCTGCTCGACAAGAACCTCGACCGACTGCGCTTCGCCGACGAGATCCACCAGGGTCGCATCGTCACCCAGGCCTCCAACCGCGGTGCCGTCGAGCGCGCCGTCGCCGACGCCGACCTGGTGATCGGGGCCGTGCTTGTCCCCGGCGGGCGGGCGCCCGTGCTCGTCACCGAAGACATGGTGCGCGACATGCGTCGAGGCGCCGTGATCATCGACATCGCCGTCGACCAGGGCGGTTGCATCGAGACGACGCACGAGACCACCCACGCCGATCCCACATATGTGTTGCACGACGTCATCCACTACGCCGTCGGCAACATCCCCGCGGCGGTGCCCAGGACGTCGACGTATGCGTTGACCAACGCCACCCTGCCCTACGTCGTCTCGCTGGCGACCAAAGGCGTACAAGGGGCGGTGGAGAGCGACGCCGCGCTGGCCCAGGGCGTCAACACGGTGTCGGGCAAGGTGACGAATCCTGCAGTGGCGGAGGCCGTGGGCGTCGAGCCCGTCGACCTGCGTGAGGCCCTCGCGGAGTAGGGGCGCGACTCTCGGGGACTTCGTCGCTCGACTGACGCCGGGGGCGCGCCGACGCTGATGCCGAGCGGGGCACGGCCTCCGCTGCTTTCTGGACGTAAACCCGGCTCTGGCACCGGAAAGCGTCCACAAAGCGCGTGATTGGCAGGCACCTGCGGCCGGGCCTCACGGCGGCGGCGGGATCCAGGTCCAGTTGCCGGGCCCGCCTTCCAGGCGGTGGCCGCCGTGGGTCAACAGGTCGTGGTCGTGGGGACAGACGCT
>DASZJL010000135.1:0-1754 GCA_035948135.1 Acidimicrobiales bacterium
TAGTTGGTCACGACGATGCCGAGGCCGACCACGACCTCGGCCGCCGCCACGACGAGCACGAAGAAGACCAGCGCCTGCCCCCCGATGTCGTTGAGCATGCGCGAGAAGGTGACGAAGGTGAGGTTCGCCGCGTTGAGCATCAGCTCGATGCACATGAACATGATCAGGACGTTGCGCCGCACCAACAGGCCGACGGCGCCGATGGTGAAGACGAGTGCCGCCAGGCCCAGGTACCAGGCCCCCGAGAGACTCATGCGCTCAGCTCGCTCTGGGTGGGCTCATCCTGCTCGGCGTGCACGGTCGGCGGGCGCCGGGCCAGCACGACGGCGCCCACGACCGCGATGACCAACAGCGCCGCCGTGGCCTCGAACGCGAACAGATAGGTCGTGAACAGCTGCTTGCCCAGCTGGGCGGGCTCACCCGCCGGCGAGGAGAGGCTCTTGGTCACGTGGCCCTGGATGGGACCGACGACCTGGTGGGCGCCGGTGACCCAATGGGCGGTGACACCCATGGCGATCAGGCTCCCGAGCGTGATGGCGGCAAAGAAGTAGGCCAGGGGTCGCTGGCCGACCAGCGGTTCGGTGGTGACGTCCTCGGCGCGGTCGACCCCCAGGAACATGATGACGAAGAGGAACAGCACGACGATGGCGCCGGCGTAGACGATGATCTGGACGGCGGCCAGGAAGTCGGCCTCCTGCTCGATGAAGAGGACGGCAACGCCGAAAAGCGTCATCACGAGGCTCAGCGCCGCGTGCACCGGGTTGCTCGACGTCACGACGCCGACCGCACCCATGAGGATCACGACGGCGGACGCCGCGAACACGATGACGTCGGGCACGGTGGCGGTCGAGGCAAAGAGAAAGGCGTGGGGCATGGCTCAGTCGCTCTCCCGGTAGATCGCCTCGTCGGCCTCGTGCGCGAGGTGGGCCGCCACCTTCTCCTGGGCGTCGGCCTGCGCGGCCTTCGCGTCGGCCTTCGCGGCCTTGCGGTCCGCGCGCGACACCTTCATGCGGGCGCGCATCGCCTCCATCTTCTTGCGGTTGCGCTCGGCGCCCTTGCGGGCGCGCCAGATGCGGCCCTGCATGCCGCGGTGCGCGAGCGGGATGTCCTCGTCGAGCAGGTGCGGTTCGAGCACCTCGCGCAGCGGCTTCATGCCGGTCGCGTCGTCGTTGCGACGGCCCGACTGGCCGCCCTCAGGGGCGCGCACGCCGTAGCCGAGCTCGCCCGACCACTGCACCTCCCCCTCGTAGGCGGCGTTGCCCGAGGGAGAGGTCGCGCGCATCCAGCCCGACGTCATGAGGTCGTCGCCCTCGCGCCAGTCCTCCCACGGCAGCTTCTTCGGGGTGCCGTCGTCGTTCACCACCAACTCGTCCTTGGTGTAGATGGCGTCCGAGCGGTTCGTGAAGGAGAACTCGAAGAGCTTGGACTCGGTGATCGCCTCCGTCGGGCAGGCCTCGACGCAGAGGTCGCAGTGGATGCAGCGCAGATAGTTGATCTCGTAGACGAAGCCGTAGCGCTCGCCGGGCGACACCGGGTGGTCCGGCGGGTTGTCGAGCCCGCGCACGTAGATGCAGTCGGCCGGGCACACCCCGGCACACAGCTCGCAGCCGATGCACTTCTCCATGCCGTCCTCGTAGCGGTTGAGGACGTGCCGGCCGTGTTGGCGCGGCTGCTTGGGCTTCTTCTCCTCCGGGTACATGGTCGTGACCCGGGGCCGTGTCAGGTGTTGGAAGGTCAGCTTGAAGCCACCCAGG
>DASZJL010000136.1:0-19677 GCA_035948135.1 Acidimicrobiales bacterium
GGCGCGGCGGCGGGAGGCAGCCACGGCGGAGGTGCGACCGTCATCGTCGTCGGCGTCGGGACCGAAGACGGCGGCTGCTCGAGCGGCGGCGCCGGTGTCGTCACCCCCGGGTCGGCGGTCTTCACTTGGCGAGGATTGGGCTTGGCCGGCAGCAGCGTCATCGCCGCCGCGGCGGCCGCAGCCGTCAACGCCGCCACCGGCGCGCCAGCCAGCAGCAGGCGCCTGCGGCGGCCGTGGCTGTGCCGAGGGGCTGGATCGGCAGCGACCTCGGCCATGCCGCGGAGGTCGGCTTCCAACTTGGCGACGAAGACCGGGCTGGGCTCGGGTGCAGCAGCGTCTTCCAACTGCTCGAGCAAGCCTCGCAGCTCGGATGTCCTCATGAGCCTTCCCTCCGACCCTCGACGGCGCGGCGCAACGCCTTCGTGGCCCGGTGCAGGGTCACGGCGAGCACCGCCTTGGTGCACCCCATCGCGGCCGCCGCCTCGCCCGCTTCGAGACCGGCGAGGTACCGCAGGGAGATGACTTCCTGGTAGCGCTCGGGCAGCGTCGACAGTGCCGCGCGCAGCAGCGCCACCTCATCCTCGACACCGACGTGCTCGTGCTCGTCGTCGACCACCCCCGGGTGCAACAGCCGCAGCGCCCGCTGGGCGCGCTGGTTGCCCCCGCGGGCGTTTCGCCGGTACCACCCGGCGAGCTCACGGGCGGCGATGGCGAACAGCCACGCCGAGAATCCTCCACCCTTCCACTGGAACGAGGGCATCGCCCGGAAGGCGCGCTCAAAGGTCGCCGAGGTGACCTCTTCGGCGACCTCGCGCGACCCCGAGCGTCGAAAGGCGAAGCCGTGAACCCGGCCGACGTATCGCCGGTACAGAACGGCGAACGCGTCGGGCGAAGTGCGCGCCGCCTCCGCCAGCCCGCGCTCGTCGACCCCGTCGGCCACGAGCACGGGAAGGGAGGCGGCCAGGCTCACGCCGTGCTCGTGCCTCCGCAGCAGGTCAAGTGGATCGGGCCGCCGCGGGCGACCAGGTTCCCCGCGGTGTCATACGCCTCGATGATGTAGGAGTACGAGGCGCCGGCCTGCAGGGGGTAGTCGTAGTAGTACGAGGTGGTCTGATCGCTCGACTCGAACACCGTCTGGCGAGGTGTCCCCACCAGTTCCCTGGTCAGCCGGTAGTGGCCGAAGTTGGGACCGGTGAACGGCGACCACGAGCACCTGGACACGCCGGTGTCCTTGGTGAACCCGCTCATGCAGGAGAAGCTGAGCTGCGGCACCGACGTCGTCGGCGGAGGCGGCGGGGGCGCGGTGGTGGTCGGCGTGGTGGGCGGGGGTTCGTGGTGCTCCGTGGTTGAGGTGTGTGGAACTGTCGACGACGTCGAGCCGTGGTGCTCCGTGGTCGACGTGTGAAGCGTCGTTGACGTGTTGGGCACCGTCGACGATGTGTTGGGCACCGTCGACGACGTCGGCTCGTGCTTCTCGGTCGTTGAAGTGTGGAGGGTCGTTGACGTGTGAACCGTGGTCGACGTGTGGGGGACCGTCGAGGAAGGCTCATGGCCGGGCTCGCTTGCCGCCCCGTACTGGGAGCCGCCCCGGGCCAGCACGAGCTTGTCGACGCCTTGATAGGAGGCGAGCCCGGCCACGACGGTGACGGCGACGATGGCCGCATGAATGGAAGGACGGAAGTGGCGCATCTACGGTCTCCTCGGCATGGGGGCCCGCGGTTTGGAGCCCTGCATGTTCAATGCCGATCGGTGACCGAGATTTCACCCTCCGTCGTCATGGCGGCCTGCGGGGTGCCGTTCGGCACATGTGGGTAGAACGCGAAGAAGTCCAAAGGAGGAAGTCCCCAATGGCACAAGCTTCGTCGTCGAAGTCCCGCACAGGCCCCGCATCGAAGGCTGACATCGCACTGGGTGCCGCCCAGGAAGCAGTTCGGGCCAGCATCGAGGCGGCCCAGAAGGTGGCCGACTGCTCGATGGAGGCAGGCTCAGAAGCGACCCAGCGCGTGCAAGCGTCGCTGAAGGAAGCCCTCGAGGCACTGCGCGCCCCGTCGGGCGCAGCCGCCAAGACGCCCAGCCGCAAGAGCGCCTAGGCGCATGGCGCCGGTCTCAGTCGGCTTCTTCCCAGCGCACGCGCTCGGCGGCGTCGAGCGCCACGTTGGTCGTGACCGGGAGGCCGGCGTCACCACCGATCCAGCCCGGTAACCGGAGTCCGGCGGGCGCGGAGTCCGGTCGCCGCTCACCACCCGGTCGAGCCTTGCTGCCGGCGCGCGGCGGCGTGCTGCGCCGCTGCCGTTCGAGTTGGGCCAGGGCCTTGTCCAGGCGTTCCTCGTCCTCGGCCGCCTGGTGACCGAACGCCTGGTCAGGCGCATACGGATGCCACGTGGATCGGGCCATCGTGCGTCTCCTTTCGCTCGGCACGCTCGAGGAGATAACCCCCAAACGCAAGACCCCCTGGTAAAACCAAGGGGCCCGGTCGTGCTGTTGCTAGGTGACTTGTTTGAACATATACCCGGGGCCGACGAAGTCAACCCGCCCCTTGGGGCGCCTCAGCGGCGAGCGAACGAGCGCAGGGGGTGGCGGGCGGCAGCCATGGTGGTGCCCTGGGCCAGCGCCGCGTCCAGGTAGCGCAGAGCCTTCTCTGCGTGCACGTCGTCGCCCTCGGCCAGGCGAGCCACGAAGTGGTCCCGGGCCGTTTCCAGCGCCACCTTGTCGCCTGAGGCCTCGTCAGACAGCATGCGGGCCGCCCTCCGAGTCCCGGTGCCCCGCCGCGCCATGGCAGAAGCATCCTGGATGAGGAGCTGCCAGCGCGCCTGACGATTGGTCACGTAATTGCTATTGCCAGAACCCCCCTGTGTGTAACGGTCGCGAGCAGAATTCCTCCCCCGATGGGGTGACGGATAGGTTCGCCTCGATGCCAGCCCGTGCCCCGCTTTCCGGCGTCCGCGTGGTGGAGAGCTCGATGCTGGGCCCCGCCGAGATGGGGGGCCTGCTCGCCGACCTGGGGGCCGAAGTCATCAAGGTGGAGCCGCCCCAGGGTGACTACGGGCGTCAGATGACGTGGCCGATCATCAAGTCGTCGACCGGCGAGGGGGACAACTCCCTGCTGTCGCTGCACATCAACCGGGGCAAGCGGTCGATCGCCATCGACCTGCGCAAGCCGGAGGGCGTGCAGATCTATCTCGACCTGGCGAAGGATGCCGACGTCGTCATCGAGGCCATGCGACCGGGGGCGCTGGCGCGCCGAGGCCTGTCCTACGAACGCCTCCGCGAGGTCAACCCCAAACTCGTGTTTTGCACGATCTCGGGCTACGGCGCCACCGGGCCGTACAAGGACATGCCCAGCCACGGCATTGCCTATGACACGTGGGCCGGTCAAGTGCCCGTCGCGCACGACGAGCGCGGATACACGTACCTGCCGGAGCACACGAGCATCGGCATCCACGCCGGCCCGCTCTATGGCGCGCTCGCCATCCTGGCCGCGGTCATCGGCGCGCGCGAGACCGGCGAGGGCTGCTACCTCGACGTCGCCCAAGCCGACGCCGCCGCCTACTTCGACTGGTACCGCATCGAGTCGTGGCGCGCCTACGAGCGCCCCGAGGACGAGGTCTACGGCAACAAGTCCGACAACTACGAGCGCCGGGCGCCCGGCACGGCCGGCATGAAGGAGGGCGTTCGGTACCAGGTCTACGCCACGGCCGACGGTGGCCACGTGCTGTTCATGGCCAGCGAGCAGGAGTTCTGGAAGAACTTCTGCGAAGGCGTCGGTCGCATGGATCTGTTCGAACGCTGGCCGGGCTCCAAGTTCGCCGACCACGCCCGCAACAACGTCGAGCTCCAAGGCATCCTCACCGACATCTTCAAACAGAAGTCGGCCGACGAGTGGATCGAGTTCGGCGGCGAACACAACACGCCGATCGCGCGTGTCCACACGCCCAAGACAGTCGCCGACGATCCCCAGTTCCAACATCGGCTGCCGTGGATCCCCAAGGAGCGGCTCGAGGCCGACATGCTGCCGTTCCCGGCCCAGGTGACCGACGCCGAGCTGCCGGTACCCGAGCGGGCGCCCAACGTTGGCGAGCACACCGACGAAGTTCTGCGCGCCGCGGGGTACGACGACGAGCGCATCCGGGCCCTGCGCGCCGCCGACGTCGTCTTCTGAACCCAGCGGGCTCCTAGGGTTTGACGGCGATGACGTCGCCGTCCTTCGACGTCCCCGACACCGTCACGATCGACGTGCAGCCCGGGACGACCGTGCTCATCACCAGCGACCTCCATTTTTCCGCGGTGCGCACCGACGCGTCGGCATGGGCCGAGGAAGAGGTCTCGGGCGCCCTGGAGAACTTCCAGGGGCCCGGCATCTACATCATGGCGGGCGACGTGTTCGAGCTGTGGGCGGGCGACAAGCCCACCGCGCAGGCCGCTATGGCATCACATCCCCGGTTCGAAGCGGCCGTGAAGGACTTCGCGTCCACCCCCGACCGTCAGGTGGTGTGCCTCCCCGGCAACCACGACGGCTCGCTCGGGTGGGACGCCGTCGCCGCCGCAGTTCCCCAAGGGATGGGCGCTCGCATGGCCTTCACCGTCGACTTGGTGCTTCCAGGAGCCCAGGGTCCCGAGCGCGTGCACGTGGAGCACGGCCACCGATGGGACCCGGCCAACGCCTTCGAGAACCCGCGCGACCCCGTCGACACACCCCTCGGTGAGCACATCGTCAAAGAGCTTCTGCCAGACCTGGCGACGCGTGATGCCGCAGGTGTCCTCGCGGGCGTGGAGTCGCTGGAGGATCCCCGCACGTTCCCGTCCTTCGTGACGTCGCGCGTCTTCTACCGGCGGATCGTCAAGGAGACGCGCTGGCTGCTGATCCCGGTGATCCTCGCCGTCGGTGTGCACTACGGCCTCTCACTCGCCGACACGCCGCTCCATCTCCACCTCCGGGCGAGAGACTTTCTCGTCTTCGATCTGGCCGTCGTCGTCCTGGCGATCGTCACCGCCCTGGTGCTGATCCTGGCCGGTCGCCACGCGTGGAAAGGCGCCAGCTTCACCGTCGTGAGCAAGCGGGGGAAGAACCAGAACGACAACGCCAGGGCGGCGGCCGAGCAACTGGTGGCCGCCGGATACCGGGGGATGGTGAGCGGCCACACGCACCACCCCGAGCTGTCGCCGTTGCGCACCGGCTTCTACGCCAACACCGGATCCGGCACCAAGATCGTCGAGGCCGTCGACTCTCGGTTCGACCTCCCCCACGTGTTCGAGGCGAAGCTGCAGCTGTCCTACGTCCTGCTCCGTGCCCGCGAAAGTGGCTGGCAGACCAGCTTGGTGATCGGCCACCGGCCGATCCCGGGCACATTCGTCGAGCGCGTGGTCACGCCCGTCAAGGAACGGCACTCCGAGAACCCGGAGGTCGTGGCCTCCTACCCCTGAGCCGTCAGTGGTGAGGGGCAACGGGCGGCAGCCACCCGAGGGCGCTGCGCTCCCGCGCCGGTTCTCGCACCGGTTCGCGCACGGGCTCTACGACCGGCGCCTCGGCCGCAACCTCGATCGGCGGCCCACTGCGGAAAACAACGACCAGCACGGCGATGAGCATCGCCCAAAACGAGAGCGGCAGCAGCACGATCGCGATCCATCCGGCCCACCCGGTCATGACTCCATGGTTCCCCCGCCAGCGCGGGGGTCAAGGGTCAAATCACGTGGACGGTGACACCGATGGCCCGTCGGGCGGCTCGGCCCGGCCCTCGGCGTCGTGCCAGAGCGCCATACCGATGGGCTCCTCGGCTTCCTCGGTGAGGTGGGCGACCAACCCGGCCGTGCGGGCCACGAGGACGATGCCCCGCACACTCCCGGGCGGGATCCCGATGTCGACCAACGCGGCGCCCGCCGCGCCGGCACCGTTGATCGGAAGATGGCGACCGGTCGCCTCGGTCTGGACATCGGCGACGAAGCCCAGCATGCGCATGTGCGGACCGAGCACACCTTCCTCTTCGGCGAGGGCGTAGAGCCGCGGCGTGCGCGGGTCCTCGACGCGGTGCACCGGATGACCGAGCCCTGGCACCCGTAGGCCGGCGCGCCGACGAGCTTCGACCGCGTTCGCGGCCGCCTGCCGCAGGGCCGCGTCCTCGTGGCTGTCGGGCATTGCACCCGCGAGGAAGAGGGCCGTGTCCCCGGCCGGTCCCAGGAGCACGCTTCCGGCGCCGAGGAGGCCAGCGGCCACGGCCCCTTGGATCGCTTCGGGTGCGCCCGTATAGGTGAGGCGGGCGGCGAGGGCGCTCGGCGTCAAGCCGTGATCGGCAAGCGACACGAGCACGGCGTCGAGCAGCCGCCGCTGACCCATGCTCGGTTGCCGGCGGGTGACAAGCAGATACGTCAGCTCCGTGAGGGTCGTCGAACCCATCAGCTCGCTGGGGAGGTCGCGGCCGCCGACGGTGATGCTGTCGGGGGTCGACGAACCGATCCACGTGGTGATGCGGTTGCCGGCCGCTTCAGATGTCATCGGTGTCGACCTCCTCGGGCGTACGTTCCCGCGGGAGCTTGTGCTTGGCCATCCGGCCCGTCGGCGTGTGCGGCAGTTCGCCGACGACCTCGTAGTACCGCGGGACCTTGAACTTGGCGAGGCGGGCGCCCGCGAAGTCGCGCAACTCGCGCATGTCGATCGTCGCGTCGGTGGCGAGCACGATGAACGCCTTGACCTCCTCCTCGGAGAGCTCGGACGGCACGCCGACAACCGCCGCCTCGGCCACGGCCGGGTGGCGCTCCAGGGCGGCCTCGACCTCGGCGGGTGACAGGTTCTCGCCCCGCCGTCGGATGATCTCCTTCTTGCGGCCGATGAAGGTGTAGGTGCCGTCGCCGTTGGCGGTGACGAGGTCGCCCGTGCGCAGCCAGCCGTCGACGAGCACGGTCGCTGTCTCCTCCGGCATTCGGTAGTAGCCGCGCATGATCGCCGGGTTGCGCAGCTCGAGCTCGCCTTCGTCGTTGATGCGCGCCTCGTTGATCGTCCCCAGCTCGGGGTGCTGGCGCGGGGAACCGAGGGTGCCGAACGGCCGCGTGCCGGGCCGCCACATGAGGCCGTAAGGCGACTCCGAGAGCCCGTAGCCGCACACGATCTCGATGCCGAAGCGCTGCTCGATCTCCTCCTGGCGTTCCTTCGTAGGTGACGGGCCCGTGTAGCAGCGGCGGAGCGGATTGTCGGCGTCGTCCTCGCGCTCGGGCTGGCGCATCAGGATCTCGAGCATGGCCCCGATGGCGTTGAACTCGGTGGCACCGAAACGGCGGGCGTCGGCGATGAACGAGCGGGCCGAGAAGCCCGGCAGCAGAACCATGCTGGCCCTGGCCGCCACCGAGCCGAGCGTCGTGTATGCCGGCGCGTTGATGTGGAACAGCGGCAGCGACGTCATCAGGCGATCGTCCGCGGTGAGCCTCATCCAGAAGGGAAAGCCCTCCCCGGCCATGACATACGCCCGATGGGTCTGCATCACCAGCTTCGACCGACCGGTCGTGCCCGACGTTGGGATCATGACGGCGACGTCGCCCTCGTCGACGTCCGCGGGCCCACGCCCGTCGGGCTCGGCCGCGAACAGATCCACCAACTCGTCGTCGGTGAGCACGAGCGTGGGCTCGACCTGCTGGACGAAGCCGTCGAACTCGGCGGGGGTACCGCCAGGATTGATCGCGACCTGGACCGCGCCCACCTCCATCAACGCCAGCCACACGAACAGGTAGTCGGCGGTGTTGCGGGCTGTGACGAGCACCCGGTCGCCCGGGCTCACCCCCGCGGTGCGAAGAGCGGTGGCAGCTCGAACGACGCGCGCGAGCGCTTCGCCGTAGGTGAATGTCTTGTCGCCGGCGCGCAACCACGTCCGATCGCCGGCGTCGTCGACCGCAGCACGAAAGAAGGCGGGGATCGTGCGCTTCACGGCGCTGGGACCCTACCCAGCGCCGTGGCCGCGGCTACGCGACTGAGCCGGGTGGACCTTGGTTGGGCGGCGCCCAATCCCCGCCTGGGTCCGGACCGGGACCAGGGCCGGGGCCGGGGCCTGGGCCGGCGGGGCCTGGGCCGGCGCCCGTCGCCGCGGCGGCCTTGGCGTGCTTGCGGCGCAGCCAGATCGCGTACGCGATGGCGGCAATGGCGACGACGATGGCGACGATGAGTCCGATGATCAGCGCGGTGTTGTCACTCTTGTGGGCGTCGGGGGTCGACGGCTCGGGTGGCCCACCGGAGCCGGCGGTGACGGTGAAGTCGGGCCCCACGTAGATCCCGGCGTTCTCGTCGACGCCGTTGCGGGAGACGAGGCAGGTGGCGGCCAGGCCGTAGATGGTGGGCGTGAGCTGCGGCACGGCGATCGTGAAGCGCCAGTTGCCGTTCGTGTCGGCCGGCCCGCTCCCGAGCCGCGACGGCCCGATGGACAGCAGAACATAGAAGTTGCCCGTGCCTCGGCACGGGTTCACCGACTGCACCGTGATGTTGGTACCCGGGGATCCGACGGTGGGCGACGCCGTGAACGTGAGGCGGGTCGTGGGCTTCCGCGTCGTCGTGGTGGTGGTGCTCGACGGCCGGGACGTGCTGGTCACGAGCCGGGTTGTGGACGTGGCGCGTGACGTGGTGGTCGTCGGCTCGCTCGTCGTCTGCGCGTGGGCCACCCACGTCCCGCTGAGGACGAGGACGACTCCGAGGAACGCGCCCAGCACGACTTGGGCCCGCCGGGTGAGGGACATCTCCACCTCCGCCAATCGGCGCAGAACCTACACAGGCCCCGACTGACAGGGGTGGATCGTCGTCGGCGAGATTCAGATGGGCTGGCGGTCCCGCTCGTCCTTCATGGCCTCCCACAACAGCTGCCTCGCCTTGGCCAGGCGCGACCGCACGGTTCCAACCGGCACCTCGAGGCGGGCGGCGATCTGCTCGTAGTCGAGGTTCTCGAAGACCTGAAGGCGCAGGGTCTCCCGGTAGGGCTCGGCGAGACCGTCGACCAGCGCCTCCATGCTCACCCGGAAGGCGATGATCGAGCTGAACCGGGCGTTCCCGCCCGGAGGCTCGGCCACCGGCTCGGCGTCGGACTTCTTCGGACGCACCGCCATCAATGCCTCGTTGCGGGCCACCGTGAACAGCCACGTGCGGAACTTGGACCGCCCCTCGTAGGACCCGATGCGGCGCTCGACAGCTACGAGCGTCGTCTGGGCAACGTCCTCGGCCGTCGCCTGATCACGGATGATCGGCGCAATCGCGCGGCGAGAAAGTGCGAGACGGTGCACCAACTCGAGCACGAGCTCGGTGGCGGCGTCGTCTCCTGCGGCCGCCCGCCGGGCGAGGTCGTCCAGCACCACGTCGAGCGAGCCGTCGTTGCTCGTCCGCCCGGCCGCAGCCACCTCGAACAGTTGCGCTCGAGCGGACCCCCCGACGAGGGCGGCGTTGACCAACGCCGCCGGGTCCGCCTCCATGTCGCGAGCGTAGGCGGCGAGTTTCCGGAGTTTCCGCAATTCCCGCGAACTCCACGCCGGAGCCGCTGCATCTCAGTGGTTGAGACGGACGCACAGGGCGTCCGAGACCGAAGGAGAGCGACAGATGGCCCAGCACCTCACTGAGGCACCCAGGTCCGGGCGCCGCTGGGGTCTGACGGCGGCCGCGGCCGCCACGGTCGTCGCCACCGGCTCCCTCTCCTTGATGGCAGCCCACAAGCACAGCGACGCCGCCAAGTTGTCCGGCGAGCTGTTGGCCAAAGCCACGCTGGCGTCGTCGACCCAGTTCCACACGCCGCCCGACGCCGAGGTACAGGTCTTCAAGCTGACCATCCACCCCGGCGGCACTGGTGGCTGGCACTCCCACAGCGGCCCCGTCATCGTCAGCGTCACCCAGGGGACCGCCACCTTCTACGAGGCCCACGGCAGCGCGTGCACCCGACGCACGATCCCGCGGGGTCAAGCCACCGTCGAGCAGCCGGGCGTCATCCACACCACCCGCAACGAAGGCAAGCGGGACCTGGTGATCCACGGCGTCTCGATTCGTCCGAAGGGCAGCCAGCCCGGCACCTGGCAAACGCGCCCTGCCAACTGCCATCACTGACCCAGAAAGGAGGAACCCAAATGCGTCGTCCCGTGCAGCCCCAGTGCTAGTTCCCGTACCCATCCTGATGGGGGTCTGACTTCGCCAACGGCGTCGAGTCAGGCCCCCATCGCCGTTCTCCCCCGGAGGTCTTCCCGATGGAATCCGATCCCCTGCTCGTCATCGCCACTGGATCGAGCGCTTCGATCGTCCTCAGCTCCTATCTCACCGAGTTGCGCGCCGAAGTCGACGGCGAGATCACGGTGCTCATGACGTGGTCGGCCGAGCGCTTCGTGAAGCCTGAGGTCGTGGGCTGGTTCGCCGACCGCGTCCTCACGGGCGACGAGACCGGGTTGAACCCGGTGCAGCTCGCGCTGACGGCGCGGGCGATCGTCGTCCTCCCCTGCTCCGCCAACACGCTCTCGTCTGCCGCCCTCGGGCTGGCGGCCACCCCGGCCCAGACCGCGCTCCTCGCCGCGCCATCGCCGGTCCTGTACTTCCCGCACATGAATCCCGTGATGTGGAACAGGCGAATGATCCAACGCCACGTCGCCGAGCTGCGGGGCCAGGGCGACACCGTCGTCGCTCCCGTCGAGACGACGACCTATCACATGTGGAAGGGCGCCAAGGACGTCGGACTCTCACTGCCCGACCCCGAGGACGCGGCCGCGCTCGTACGCGACTGGCTCGGCGACCGCTCGGAGGGTTTCGTCGAGGAGACGGCGTGAACCGCCGCGATCGCCTGCACCTCCTCGGCGATCGCAACTTCCGGCTGCTCTTCCTCGGCCAGTCCCTCTCGACGTTCGGCGACGCGGCCGCGACCATCGCCGTCGCCTTCGCCGTCCTCGGCATCGGTGGGTCGGCCACCGCTCTCGGCGTCGTGTTGGCGGCCCGCTACGTCCCCCTCGCCGGCTTCCTGCTGGTTGGAGGCGTCGTCGCCGATCGCGTCCCACGCCGCCGTCTCATGCTCAGCTCCGATGTCGTCCGGGCCCTCGCGCAAGGCGTCCTGGCCGCGCTGTTGCTCTCGGGCGCCGCCCAGGTGTGGCAGCTCGTCATTCTGCAGGCGATCTATGGCACGGCCGAGGCCTTCTTCACCCCGAGCATCGCCGGCCTCGTGCCCGAGCTGGTGGAGGCGGACGAACTGCAGCAGGCGAACTCCCTCCTGCGCACCACGTTCTCCTTGTCTCTCATTGTCGGCCCTGCGCTCGGAGGACTCCTGATCATGCGCATGGGCCCTGAGGGCGCCATCGCCGCGGACGCGGCATCGTTCGCCGTCAGCGCCATGCTCCTCGCCCAGCTCGTGCCCATGCGCAGCACCGCGGGGACCCGCGAGCCCATTCGTCTGATCGCCGACCTCAAGGAAGGCTGGGCCGAGGTCCGCTCCCGCCGGTGGCTCTCGCTGACCATTGGGAACGCCACGTTGTTCAACGCCCTGGCCATCCCCGCCATCGTCGTGCTGGGACCCGAGCTGGCGCAGTCCGAGCTGGGGGGTGTCCGAGCCTGGTCGCTCTTGGTCGCGTCGGTCGGCGCGGGTTCGGTGGTGGGCAGTGTCGCCAGCCTGCGGCTGCGGGTCGTCCGGCCCGCGGCCGCCGTTGCCGTGCTCCTGGCGATCGCCGGCGCCCAGCCGGCCGCCCTCGCCAGTGGCTTGCGCCTGCCGTTGATCGCCGCCCTCTGCTTCGTGGCGGGTGCGGCGATGGCGACCGCCGGCATCACGTGGATCTCGATGCTCCAGCAGCACGTGCCGTCGACCTCGCTCTCGCGGGTCAACTCGATGGACGACTTCGCCACGTTCCTGCTGATGCCCGTCGGCTATGTGCTGGCCGGACCACTGGCGGACGCTGTCGGCCCCCACCTCGCGATGGCCCTCCTGACCGCGGTCCCGCTGCTCGCGTGCGTCGGCACGTTGTCCAGCCGTGAGGTGCGGCAGCTGCGATGGGCTGCCGTTTGAGACGATGTCGGGGTGAAGGCCCTGTACCTCCTACGGCACGCCAAGTCGAGTTGGGCTGACGATTCGCTTCCCGACCACGAGAGGCCCCTCGCCCCTCGCGGAACCAAGGCCACCCGCGCCCTCGCCCGCTACATCGCGGACGCGCACATCGCACCCGCCCTCGTGCTGTGCTCGACGGCGGTGCGCGCCCGCCAGACGCTCGAGGCTGTCAGCCCGGCGCTCGGCCGCGACGTCGACGTGTGGCACGAGGACGCCCTCTACGGTGCCAGCGCCCGCGAGCTGCTGCGCCGCCTGCGGCGGCTCCCGCCGGCCGTCCCGTCGGTGATGGTGGTGGGCCACAACCCTGGGTTGGAGGATCTGGCGCTCGAACTGGTCGGCCGCGGAGACGACTCGGCGCTCGCCGGCCTGCATAGGAAGTTCCCCACCGGCGCGCTCGCCACTCTGCTGATTCCCGAGAAGTGGAAGGCGCTCGAGAAGGGTGGGGCGACCGTCACGGCCTTCGTCGTGCCCCGAGACCTCCCATGACGTGCGTTTGCAGGGCATGCTGGGTACGTCAGGGGGGACCCCATGAGCACACAGCCGACACCTGAGCCTCAGCCTCAGCCCCAGCAGACACCGGCCGAGAAGCCCGGACTGGGCGGCGGCGCCATCGCCTCGCTCATCGGCGCCGGCGCGCTTCTCACGTTCATGCTCCAGAACCGACAGGACGTACGCGTCCACTTCTTCTTCTGGAACGTCACGTGGCCGCTCTGGTTCGTCGTTCTCGGCTCCGCCCTGCTCGGCGCAGTGGTGTGGCTGGGGTTCGGCGTGCTGCGCCGTCACCGGCGCCGCAAAGCACGCCGGGCGGCGCGCCGGGACTAATGACCGCCCCGGTCAGACGCTGCGCAGGAAGCCGATGACCTCGCTGGCGGGAGCGAAGGATCCCATCACGCCCGACGAGTAGTAGCCGGCGTCGGTGATCATCGTGATCCCGGCGATGCCCGCCGCCGCGTCGCTGCACAGGAAGACCAGCGGGTACGCCTGCTCGACCGGCTTCGACGCCTCGATGCCGCACTCGGCGCGGTAGTCGGCCCCGAAGCCGAGCCACATCTCCTCGTTGGCTCGGGCGAGAGGCGTATCGGTCGGCCCCGGCATGATGGCGTTGAGCCGGATCCCCTTCTTCATCAGCCCGAACGCTTCCCGGGCGACGTATCCGTTGATCGTCTTCTTGCTCCACAGGTAGTCGGCGTGGTTGTGGTCCTGGGCCCACTTGGTCGCTTGGTCGAAGTCCGTGATGTCGAGGTACTCGTGGAGCTCGTCCAGGCTGTTCTCCCAGCCCATCCCCGCGGCCGAGGAGATCATGCCGATCGCGGAGCCGGGCGGAAGCATGCCGCCGGCGAGCAGGCGGTCGATGAGGTGGCGGTGCCCGATGAAGTTGATGCGCTCGATGCCGGGCGTGCCGTCGGCGACGCCGGCGCAGGAGAAGAGGGCGTGCACGGGGCCGCCGCACTCGTCGACGGCGGCGTCGATCGAGGCCTTGTCGGAGAGGTCGAGCTTGATCGCCTTGACGCCGTCGAGGGTCACGTCGGCGCGGTCCATCACCACCACTTCCGCGCCCGCGTCCTTCACCAGTTCGGCGGTGGCCGCGCCCATGCCCGTCGCTCCGCCGACCACCAGCGCGCGCTTGCCGTCGTACCTGAAGGCGTCGAACAGGCTCATCGTTCTCCTCTCATGCGGTGCCCGTGTGCACCGGCAGCGACTCCCAGCCCCGCACCGTAGACGTGCGAGCCATCTTGGCGTTCTCCCAGTCGACTTCCCATTCGGGAAACCGTTGCAGGACCTCGTCGAGGGCCACCCTGCCTTCCAGACGTGCGAGGGCAGCGCCGAGGCAGAAGTGGATGCCGTACCCGAAGCTCAGGTGGTGGGGGATGTGGCGGTGGATGTCGAAGCGGTCACCGTCGGGGAACCGTCGGTCGTCCCGATTGGCGCTCCCGTTCAGCAGGACCATCACGCTGCCCTCGGGCACCGTCTGGCCGTGGTGTTCGGCGTCGCGGGCGACGTAGCGGGATTGGATCGGCGAGGGCGCCTCATACCGGAGGAGCTCCTCGATGGCTCCGGGGATGAGCGTCCTGTCCTCGACGAGCTCTCGTCGCTGATCGGGGTGTTCGGCCAGCACCTTCCCGGTCCAGCCGATCAGGCGAGTGGTCGTCTCGTTGCCGGCTCCGGCGATGAGGCCGAGGTAGGTCAGGATTTCGGCGCGCGTCAGGCACCGCGTGGTGCCGGTGTCGTCCTCGAACTCACGCGTGAGCATCTCGGTCATCAGGTCGTCGGACGGGTGGTCGACCCGCCAGTCGATGTACTCGGCGAACATCTCGTCGCCGGGCATGCCCTCGATGTTGTTCATGGTGGGCGCCTGGCCCTCTTCGAGCCGGAGGCCGGCGTCCAAGCGCTCTCGGATCGCTTCCTGGTCGGTCTCGGGGATGCCCAGGAGGTAACCGATGGTGCGCATGGGCATCTGGGAGCCCAGGTCGGCGATGAAGTCGAAGCGGTCGCCCCCCACCAACGGGTCGAGCGTCCGGGCGCAGAACTCGCGCACCTTCGGCTCGATGGAATTCATCTTCTTGGGCGTGAACACCCGTGACAGAAGGCCCCGGTGGACGTCGTGGACCGGCGGGTCCTCGAACAGGATGATCCCCGGCGGGATCTCGAAGTCCGCCCGGATCAACTCGAGGACCGACCCGCGCCCCGAGCGGTAGGTCTCCCAGTCGACCAGGGCGGGCTCGACGTCGTCCCACCGGCTGAGGGCGAAGAAGTCGTACTTCTCGTTGTAGTAGAGCGGCGCCTCGTCGCGCATGCGCTTCCAGATCGGGTGCGGATCGACGTCGATCTCGAAGTCATAGGGGTCGTAGTAGACGTCGCTATGGCTGTCGCTCGCCAGCGTCATGCGGGCCAGGCCACCGACTTCGTCTCCAGGTACTGCTCGAAGCCCGAGACGCCGTTCTGGCGCCCGATGCCGCTCTGCTTGTAGCCGCCGAACGGCATGTCGGCGCCGACCGGCATCCCGCCGTTGACGGCGACAAAGCCGGCGCGAATACGGCGGGCGACGGCCAGCGCGCGCTCGAGGGACCCCGACGAGACCATGCTGGCGAGGCCGTACACGCTCTCGTTCGCGATGCGAACTGCGTCGTCGTCGTCCTCGAAGGGGATGACGACGAGCACCGGTCCGAAGATCTCCTCGCGGGCGATGGTCATCGAGTTGTCGACGTCGACGAACATCGTCGGCTCGACGAACCAGCCCTTGGGCAGGTCGGCCGGGCGGCCGCCGCCGAGGGCGAGCGTCGCTCCCTCCTGCTTGCCCTTCTCGATGTAGCCGAGGACGCGATCGCGCTGCTTCTCGGAGATCAGCGGCCCCATCATCACGTCCGGCCGCTGGGGATCGCCGTAGGGCGCCCCGGCCATGTACGTCTTGAGCGTCTCGACGCCCTCGTCGTACCGGGAGCGCGGCAGCAGCATCCGCGTCGGGATGGCGCAGCCCTGCCCGGCGTGGAAGCAGACGGCCAGGCCTGACAACAACGCGGTGTCGAAGTCGGCGTCGTCGAGGATGACGTTTGCCGACTTGCCGCCCAGCTCCAGGAACGTGCGCTTCATCGTGGCGGCGCCCTTCTCCACGATGCGCTTGCCGACCGCCGTCGACCCCGTGAAGGAGATGAGATCGACGTCGGGGGAGATCGTCAGCTCCTCGCCGACCATGTGGTCCGACGAGGTGACCACGTTCACGACGCCCGCGGGGAAGTCAGTCCGTTCGGCGATGAGCCGGCCGAGGAATGTCGCGTTCCACGGCGTGTCGGGCGCCGGCTTCAGGATGACGGTGTTGCCGGTGGCCAGCGCCTGCGCCAGCTTGTTGATCGAGACCTCGAACGGGAAGTTCCACGGCACGACGGCGCCGACCACGCCGACCGGCTCCCGCCAGATCCGCCGGCGGTCGGGCTCGCCCGTTTGCCCGGGCGCATCCGAGAGCTCGGTCTCCCAGGGAAACTCCTCGATGAGCTTGGCCGGGTAGCGGATGGCGCCCTCGAGGGGTTGGTCGAGCTGGGGCCCGTGCGTGGTCATGCGGGGGCAGCCGACCTCGAGAATGAGCTGCTCGCGCAGCTCCTCGCGCTCACCCTCGAGCGCCTCTTGGAGCTGCTCCAGGCAGCGTTTCCGGAAGGCGTGGTTGGTCGACCAATCTGTCTCGTCGAACGCCCGCCGAGCACTGGCGATCGCCCGCTGCATCTCGTTCTTCGACGCGTCCGCAACACCGCCCAGGACCTCCTCGGTCGCCGGGTTGACGTTCTCGAAGGTGGCGCCCGAGTCGGCCTCGACGAGTTCGCCGTCGATGAGCATCCGGTGCTCGGGATGGACGGTTGGTGTGTCGCTCATTCCTGGCTCTCCTTCATCGGCTTCTTCAGGCAACGACGCCGCGGACCTTCAGGTCGACGATGGCCTCGGTGTCGAGCCCGAGGGTCTCGAGGATGGCGTCGCCGTGCTCGTTGAACTCGGGGGCCCGCTTTGGCGGGGCGGGCTCGCCGTCATATTGGAACGGTGCGGTCACCAGTTGAAACTGCGTGCCGCTCGCAGTTGCGCAGTCACCCAGGTAACCGTTGGCCACGGTCTGGGCGTCGTTGGCGGCCTCGAGGGTGTCCTGGACCACGGCCCACTGGCCCGAGAACTGGGCCAGCCGCTCACGCCACTCGTCGAGGGTGTGCTCGGCAAATGCTGCAGCCACCACCTCGGATGCCGCGGCGACGTTCGCGGTGATCGACGCGGTGTCGGCGAAACGCTCGTCGTCCGCGAACTCAGGGCGGCCGATCACCTGGCATGCCTCGGGCCAGTACTTCGCAGCCTGGAGGCAACACAGGGACACGAAGCGGTCGTCCTTGGTGCGGTAACTCCCGACCAGGGGGTTGCCCATCGACGATCCCGGGGGCGGCGCCGTCCATCCCCGCTGGAACTGCAGCGACAGCGCCATGGCCGCGCCCATCGACCACATCCCGGCGTGGAGCAGGGAAACGTCGAGGGTCGTCGCCTCACCGGTGCGCTCGCGGTGGAACAGGGCACCCATGATCCCGCCCGCGATCGTCATCGCCCCGATCGAGTCGCCGAACGCAGGAGCGGGCGGGGGCGGAACGCTGTCGTGCTGCTTGGTGCCGAGGGCGATTCCCGCCCGGCACCAGTACGCGAGCGAGTCGTACGAACCGCGGTCGGCGTCGGGACCTCGCGGGCCCTGGCCGGTGCCGCGCACGTAGATGATGTCGGCGTGGTGGGCCCGGATGTCGTCGAGATCGATCTTGAGCTTCGTGCGGACCGAGGGCAGCTTGTTGGTTAGGAAGACGTCGCACGTCGCCGCCAGGCGGTAGAGGATGTCGAGGCCATCCTCGGACGTGAGGTCGAGCCCGAGGCTCTGCTTCCCCCGGTTCGAGTGCTCGAGCAGCACGTGGACGTCGCCGCCGATGGACACGGTGCCGCTCGACGCCAGGCCGCGCATGGCATCGCCTCGCTCGGCGTGTTCGATCTTGATGACCTCGGCGCCCAGGTCGGCGAGGATCGCTGACGCGGCCGGCACGAACGTGTGCTCCGCCACCTCGAGGATGCGCACGCCTTGCATCACTGCGGTCATTGGGCTGCAGTTGGTCGCGGTGCCAGCGTGATCGACGGCATGGCGATGCTGTGGCCCGTCTGCAGCACACCGTCAACGGCTTTCACCAATTCCTCCACGTCTATGAAGCACCCGGCCAGCAGGCCGCGTGCCTCCCAGACGGGATGCAGCTCTCCCAACAGGTCGAAGTCCCACTCCGACGCAAAGGGAAAGGCGGTGGCCGAGTCGCCCTCGCCGCCCGCGCAGTCGCCGACGATGCAGCGGGTGAAGCCGACCGTGGGGTGCTCGACGCGCCACGCCTCGATCATCTTGTCGAGGGCCGCCTTGCTCACCGCGTAGGCCCCCAACCCGGGCCACGGCGGGGTGAGCGAGGCGCTGACCGACGAGAGGTAGAGGGCGGTGCCGCTCGACGCCGTGAGGTGCGGGACGGCGGCGCTGGTGACCACGGCGGCACCGGTGACGTTCGTGTCGAAGACCTTGCGCCACGTCTCGGCGTCGGTGTCGACCAGGCGGGCCAGCGGCCCGATCGCGGGCGTGTAGACGAGAGCGTCGATGCCACCCAGCTCGGCCGCCGCCTTGCCGATCGCCGAGGCGACCGACGCCTCGTCGGTGACGTCGCACTCGATGGCCACAGCGCCGGGTCCGGCCTCGGCCGCGGCGTCGTCGAGGCGCTCTTTCCGGCGGGCGAGGAGGGCGACCTGCGCCCCGCGCTTGGACAAACCGACTCCGATGCAGCGGCCGAGCCCGCTCGACGCCCCCACGACCACTGCTCGCACGATAAGCCCCCTCTCGTGAACCGAGAACACGATACTTGACGCCCATGTCAGTTCCGCTCGCGTAGGGTTCGCGCCGTGCCCAACCAGGTGAAAGTCGGGTACTTCTCGTTCACCGAGGTGCTCGACGGCCGCCACGGTGAGTACAACGAGTGGCACCTGTTCGATCACATGCCCGAGCAGTTCAAGCTCGAGGGCCTGCACTGGGGCCAGCGGTGGGTGGCGACCCCTGCGCTCATGCACCGGCGTCTCTTCGCCCGCGAAGACCTGGCCATGACGCAGTACGTCACGCTCTACCTGATCACGGAGCCGGTGACGAGGGCGCTCGACGAGTTCCAGGCGCTGGGCCGCACGCTCTACAAGCAGGGGCGCTGGTTCGACGCCCGGAAGTCACACCTGAGTGGGCCCTTCTCGTTGGTGAAGACCTACGCCGCACCGGACACCGTCGTCGACGCCGACGCCATCCCCTACCGGCCGAACCGCGGAGTGTTCGTCACCGTTCAGGACCACGCCGAGGGCGCCACCGATGCCGCGCTCGACGAGGCCCGGCGCTGGTACGACGAGGTCCACATCCCCGACCTCCTCGGCGTCGCCGGCGTCACCGGCTGCTGGTGGTTCGAGGACACCGACGGTCGAACGATCAGGGTCTACTGGCTCGACCAAGACCCGAACGCGTTCCTCGACGACCTGGAAGCCAAGACGCCGGCCATGCAGATGATGGACCTCAGGAAGGCCTACGCCACCGTGCTCGTCGGCGCCTACGCCTCGATTTCGCCCGAGTCAGCCTTCGACTGGTTCGACGCCAAGCCAGTCTGACCCGCCCGCGCTATGACAGCCGATAGCCGATCGGGAGGTGCTTGAGGCTGCCGTTGACGATCGAGCTCAGGCGCTCGACTGGGCCGGCGACCTCGAAGGACTCCACCCGTTCGAGCAGGTGCCGGTACATGACGTCGATCTCGACACGGGCCAGGTGGGCGCCCATGCAGAAGTGCTCGCCGAAGCCGAAGGCGAGGTGCGGGTTCGGGCGGCGGTCGACCCGGAATTCGAAGGGCTCGTCGAACACTTCCTCGTCGCGGTTGGCGGAGGCGAAGTACAGCGCGACCTGGTCGCCCTTGGGGATCGTGACACCCCGCACCTCGGCGTCGTCCGTGGCGATCCGCGTGAAGTGGCTGATCGGACTGACCCAGCGGAGGATCTCCTCGGCGGCGTCGGGAACCACGTCGGGCCGGGCGCGGAGCTTCTCCCACTCCCCCGGGCGTTCGGCCAGCGCGAGAAGCCCGCCGCTGATCGCGTTGCGCGTCGTCTCGTTGCC
>DASZJL010000137.1:0-1566 GCA_035948135.1 Acidimicrobiales bacterium
GGCACGGTGCGCGGCGAGATCCTCCAGTGCCCTTTCCACGGCTGGTGCTACGACGGCGAGAGCGGCAAGTGCACCGACATTCCCTACGGTTCGGGGAAGATCCCGACCAAGGCCGCCGTCCGCGCCTACCCCACCCTGGAGCGCAACGGCATGGTGTGGGCCTGGCACCACCTCGAGGGCAAGCCGCCCTTCTACGACGTGCCCGACGTGCCGGAGCTCTCCGACCCCGAGTGGAGCGATCCCTACATCGCCGAGTTCACCATCCGGACCAGCTGCCAGGAGATGGCAGAGAACAACCACGACGCCGTCCACTTCCAATTCGTGCACGGCACACCCGCCATCCCCGAGCAGGAGATCTTCATCGACGGCGGCTACAAGCGGGCGACGAGCATGAACGGGTTCTTCGTGCGCGAGACCTTCGGGCTCGGGCTGGGCGTCCTGCGCATGACGAACACCATGACCTTCCTCACGTCGACCACGCCGATCGACGACGAGCAGGTCCTCGTCCGCTGGATCTTCACCGCACCCAAGAGCGCGGGCACCGACGCGGCGAAGAGCGTCGCGGAGTCGTTCCTCGGCGGCGTGAGCCAGGACATCCCGATCTGGGAGAACAAGCGCTACGTCGAGCGGCCCGTGCTCATGAAGGAGGAGCGGACCATCCTCGACCACCGCGAGTGGTGCACCCAGTTCTATTCGGACCCGGCCGACGCCATCGACTGATCCGCCCCAAGCCACGCGAAGAAAGAGGAACGACCAATGACCGGAAACACCGACGACGGCGCCCGCTACCTGGTTATCTCATCGGACACCCATGCCGGCCCGCCGGCCGAGCGCTACCGCGACTACCTCGACCCCAAGTACCGCCCGGCCTTCGACGCCGACCTGGCCCTGGTGCTCGAGATGAACAAGGCCCGCGCCGCGCAGAGCGACGCGGCCGCCTTCGAGGCGAAATGGGAGGCCGAGACCGGCGACGGTGGCCGCCGGGCCTCGTGGGACCCGGCGGCGCGCGACAGCGAGCTCGACAAGGAGGGCGTGGCCGCCGAGGTGATCTTCCCCGACGCCGACGTGCTCGGCGGCGGCGCGTCGGCGCCGTTCCACGCCGGCCTCAGCTCCTCGGGCGACCTCGACGGCGAGTTGGTCATGGCCGGCGCCCAGGCCCACAACCGCTGGCTCGAAGAGCTCTGCGCCTCGAGCCCCGAGCGCCGGTGCGGTGTGGCCACCGTGCCGATCCTGCACGACATCGATGCCGCCGTGGCCGAGATCGAGCGGCTGGCGACGGCCGGGTTCCGGGCCATCCTGATCCCGACGCTGTGGGTCGACAAGCCGTCGTACAACGACCTCCGCTACGAACCGGTCTGGGCGGCCTGCGAGGCCAACGGGATGGTGGTCCACGTCCACTCGGGCGGCGCGTCGCGCGACATCTCGATGGTGGCGCCCGGCCTCATCGCCATCTACGCCACCGAGGCGTGGTGGTGGGCGGCGCGTCCCCTGTGGGCGCTCCTGTGGGGAGGCGTCTTCGAGCGCCATCCCGGCCTGCGCTTCGCCATCACCGAGGACGGCGCCTGG
>DASZJL010000138.1:0-13778 GCA_035948135.1 Acidimicrobiales bacterium
GCGTCAAGATCGGCGCCGGAGAGAAACGCGTCGACGCGGACGCGGTCGGAACCCATCACGCGTCCCGCGCGCAGCGGAAGCCGGAAAAGATCTGCCGCCGGATGGGGTAGTCCCAGTTGCGGAACGTGGCGCGAATGGCGCTCGGGTGGGTCGCCCACGAGCCGCCCCGCAGCACCTTGTAGTCGGGGCCGAAGAACACTTCGCTGTACTCCCGGTAGGGGAATGAGCGAAAGCCGGGGTACGCCGAGAAATCCGACGCCGTCCACTCCCACACGTCGCCGATCATCTGCCGGCACCCCCACGGGCTGGCCCCGGCCGCGAAGCTGCCGGCCGGCGCGGGCGAGAACCGGCCGCTCGTCGACAGGTTGGCGACCGCGGGAGACGGCTCCTCGTCTCCCCAGGGGAACCGCTGCTTGACGCCGTCAGGCGTCCACGCGGCCGCCTTCTCCCATTCGGCCTCGGTCGGCAGGCGCTTGCCCGCCCATCGGGCGTAGGCGTCGGCCTCGTACCAGCACACGTGCTGCACGGGCTCGTCGAGCGGCACCGATTCAGTGCGCCCGAGTCGGGTGCGCACCCAGCCACCCTCGCCGTCGGGTGACCAGAACTCGGGATGCTCGAGGGATGCCTCTTGCACCCAGGCCCAGCCGGCGTCGGTCCACCAGCGCTGCTCGGCGTACCCGCCGTCGGCGATGAACTCGGCGTACCGCCCGTTCGTCACCGGCGTGGTGTCGATCCAGAAGGTGTCGACGTCGACCGTGTAGGCCGGCCGCTCGTTGTCGTAGGCCCACGGCTCCAGGTCGGTGCCCATCACGAAGGCGCCGCTGTCGACTCGAACTTCGGTGGGCAACGACGAGGCGTCGTCATCCGCGGCAACAGAAGCGCCGTCGACCAGCGGGTACTCGACGCTCGATCGCAACTGCAGCGTCGCCGTCATCGTCTCGTCGTGCTGGTGCTCGTGCTGGACGACCATCCCGTACACGAAGCCGTTGTCGAGCAGCTCGCCCCCCTCGAGGTCCAAGCGATCGAGGACGTCGAGCACGCGCTGGCGGATATCGGACACATAGGCGCGGGCGGCCGGTGGATCGAGCAGATCGAGTTGGGGCCGGTCGCGCCGGGGATTGCGGAAGGCGTCGTAGATGCCGTCGAGGTGGGCGGCGACGCGCGTCTCGGCCACCGCGCCCAACAACCACTGCTCCTCGTAGTTGCCGACGTGGGCCAGGTCCCACACGAGCGGCGACATCAACGGCGAGTGCTGGCGCAGCAGGTCGTCATCCGACAAGGGCTCCAACAACGCCAGCGACCGCCGGCGCACGCCCTCGAGCTCCGTGGCGATCCGATCCTTCACCGGGCCACGCCCTGGAACAGACGGTCGTCGGCCGGGCACCGGGCGCGGGCGACGTAGCGATCCAGATACGAGGCGAGGGCGTCGACCGACGCGTCGTCGGCGCCCACGCGCCCGGCCGCTTCGAGCGCGGCCTCGACCGATTCCAACGCCGCGCTGGCCAGCGCCGGATGCTCCAGGCCCCAGCGGGCGGCGGCCAGCCACATGTCCTCAGTGCCTTCCGTGGCCCGGAACGCGGCCGCCTTGGCCTCGTCGTCCAGCAACAGCGTGGCGACGACGGTCGCGGCGACGCGCCACCACGGATCGGGCAAGGCATCCAGGTAGCGCAGCTCGAGCCATCCCCTCGGCCGCACGGGTGGGAACAGCGTGGTCAGGTGGTAGTCGAGGTCGTCGACGGTCGGATGACCGAGTTCGTGGCCGTCGAGTATCCAACGGGTGAACGAGAGCGGACGATCGAGCGGGATGTAGCGGTCGACGCTTTCGCGGATGAACATCACGCGGGCGTCGAGCGCGTACGACGCAAACGCGGCGACGCCTTCGCCCAACGCGACGGGTGCCGTGCGCGACGGATCGATCTGCCACCACGTGGCCAGACGGGCGGACTTCCAACCCGTGGCGCGGCCGGCGGTCACCGGCGAGTTGGCGAACGTGGCGACGAGGGTCGGGCCCAAGGCGTGCGTCAGCAGCCAGCGCTCCTGGGCTGAGCCTTCGCCCTCACCGAGGCCGACGTTCACTTGCAACGCCGCCGTCGACGCCATCATGCGCTTGCCGTCGGGGCCGTCGGCGTCGAAGAACGCCTCCATCGCCGCGTATCTCGGTGTGTGCACGACGCGGTGCGGTGACCGCCCGGGGTCGATCCCCTCACCGACGAGGGTGAGGCCGTCGGCGGCCAGCGCCCGCTCCACGGCGGCCATGTCGGCGTGCATGGCCTCGCAGGCGGCGCCGACGGTGGCCACAGGCAGGCCGCTCAGCTCGAGCTGGCCGCCGGGCTCGTAGGTGACGTTGCTCTCGGCGGGCAGGGGTTGAGCCTTGGCCGTCGCGGTCTGCACCCGGGCGAAGGGCACGTGGGCGGTGAGGTCGTCGCCGGGGACGACCAGCCACTCGGTCTCCAGACCGATCAGGTCAGCGCCGCAGGGTGCGAAGCAGCGCTTGAGAACGTGGTCCCGGGCCTCGCCGAGGGTGAGCGAACGGAGGGGCCCGGGCATCGTCGATCAGTCCTGCGTTCCCATGGGCCGCCACGCGAACTGGCTGACCGTTGCCGCGCGGATGCCGCGGGCGAAACGACGGGAGGGGAAGGGGGAGACGTGGAACACGTCGACGGCCAACTTAGCAACCACGCCATATCTACGTGTCAACGCCAAGGGGTGGATGTTTCCCCAGATGCCTAAGATTTCATCCCACCGTCGATTGGGAGGAACCCCATGGCAGATATCCAGGTTCGGGACAAGCTCTACATCGACGGGGCGTGGGTCCCATCGACGGGGTCGAGCACCATCGACGTCATCAATTCCGCTACCGAAGAAGTGATGGGTCGTGTGCCCGAAGCCACACCCGACGACGTCGACAAGGCGGTGCAGGCCGCCAAGCGCGCGCTCGACACCTGGTCGACGACCTCGGTTGAGGAGCGCTCGAAGTACATCCAGCGGATTGCCGAGGGTTTGCAGGCCCGCACGATGGACATCGCCAACGTCGTGGCCCAAGAGCTGGGCATGCCGATCAACCTGTCGATGATCATCCAGGCGGGCCTTCCCACCGTCACGTTCAGCACGATGCAGTCGCTGATCGACGAGATTCAGTGGGAGGAGCAGGTCGGCAACTCGCTCGTCACCAAGGAGCCGATCGGCGTCGTCGGTGCGATTACGCCGTGGAATTATCCACTCCACCAGATCGCCAACAAGGTGGCACCGGCGCTCGCGGCCGGCTGCACCATCGTCCTGAAGCCCAGCGAAGTCACGCCCCTCAACGCGTTCATCCTCGCCGAGATCATCGACGATGTCGGCCTCCCCGCAGGTGTTTTCAACCTCGTCACTGGCACGGGCCCCGTCGTCGGCGAGGCCATCGCCGCCCACCACGACGTCGACATGGTCTCGTTCACCGGTTCGACGCGGGCCGGCAAGCGCGTCGGCGAGCTGGCCGCGCAGTGCGTCAAGCCCGTTGCCCTCGAGTTGGGCGGCAAGTCGCCCAACGTCATCCTCGACGACGCCAATCTCGAGCAGGCCGTCACCGACGGAGTGGGCAAGGCCTTCCTCAACTCCGGCCAGACGTGCAGCGCCCTCACGCGCATGCTCGTACCGCGGTCCAAGCTCGCAGAGGCCGAGGACATCGCGGTCAAGGCGGCCGAGACGTACACCCCGGGCGATCCGTTTGACGCCGACACTCGCTTGGGGCCGCTCGTCTCAGCGGCCCAGCGCGAGCGGGTGCGCGGGTACATCCAGAAGGGCATCGACGAGGGCGCCAAGTTGCTCACTGGCGGCGTGGAGGCACCCGACGGGCTCGACAAGGGGTACTACGTCCGTCCCACCGTGTTCTCCGACGTGCGCAACGACATGACGATCGCTCAGGAGGAGATCTTCGGGCCCGTCTTGTCGATCATCCCGTACGAGGACGAAGAGGACGCCGTCCGCATCGCGAACGACACCGACTATGGCCTTGCGGCCGGTGTGTGGTCAGGCGATGCCGACCGGGCGAAGGCCGTCGCCCGCCGCATTCGTAGCGGCCAGGTCGAGGTGAACGGCGGAGCGTTCAACCCCATGGCGCCGTTCGGCGGGTTCAAGCGGTCGGGCCACGGACGGGAACTCGGCAAGTTCGCCATCGAGGAGTTCCTCACCACCAAGTCTCTGCAGTTGTAGAGACACTCGTCCCTCGGGGGTAGAGGAACCCCATGGGAAAGGTTCTCCTCGTGGGCGCCATCGGCGCGGTGGCCATCGTGGCGCGCAAGCTGTTCGGCTGGGCGCGGGACCGCTCTAGTGATCCGCAGCCCGAACCTGCTCGAGAGCAAGGATGAGTGCCGGGGAGGGCACAGGCGGTTCGCTCGGTTGTGGTGCAGCCTCCGGCACTGGCGCCGGCACCGGCGCAGGCGGCGGGGTCGCAGGCGCGGGCTGGGAAACGGGTGCCGGACGTGGTGCCGGCTGTGGCCGGGGTGCCGGGGCTCGTGCCGCCGTGGTGGGCACGTTGTTCAACTGCATGAAGTCGACCGTGACGTAGATCTTGCCGCCGCTGTCCACGACGCCGATGCCGACGTAGTTGTACACGGGGTCGACGAGGTTCTCGTAGTGGTGGGGGCTGGCGATGAACGCGTTCTGGATGCTGTCGACTGTCCACCCGGTGCCCACGTTCTCGCCGAGCTTCGTCCACGGCCCGCTGATGACGTTGGGCAGGTTCATGTTGTGGGAGATCGCACCGGCCGCGGCCATGTTCCCCGACCACCCACGGGCAACCGACAGCAGGGCGCCGTTCGTCGCCAGCGGGTTCAACCCGTGGGCAACGCGGAGCTGGTTGGTGAGGGCGACGAACAGGGCCTCCTCGGAACCAGGGTCGGCGTGGGCGGCGGGGGCGAACACCGTCGACACCGCCGGCGTGAGCAGCGCGATCCCGAGAAGCAATCCCAGCGCCTTGGCCAGCGGCCGCCGCACTGTCGCCATCCGAGCTTCCCCTTTCGGCAGCCCGGCCGCCATGGGGAGCCCTCCAGCTCCCTGTAGGCCCGTGGCTTTGCGCACCCGGGTTTCCCAGGGTTTGCCCTTTTCGTGGTCACTGCGATTATCGGCGCAGGATGAGCAGACCTTGAACTAGTCAGTGCAAATGCCCGCGCCGCTGCTCAACCGCCGCGCTTGCCGCCGCCCTTGTGGCCCTTGCGCGTCGGGGCAGGGGGCGTCGTGGCCCTGGTGTGGGAAGCGGAGGGCACTGTCGTGGCCGAAGCCACCGTGGTCGGGGTCGTGGTGGGGGCGACGGAGGTGGGTGTCGCGGGCGGCGTCGTCGACGAGGAATTGCGGGCGGAGCTGGTCAGACCCAGGAGCAGCGCCAGGCCCAGCAGCAGGGCGCCGGCGACGGCCAGCACCAACCGCAGCGACGCCCGCCGCGACCGGGGCGAAGCCGTCGACAAGGGCAGCGGCACGCCGGCGCCCACCAGCGTCGAAGCCTCGGCGTCGTCGGCGGCCAACACCGTGGTCTCCTCACCGCTGAGCCGAAGGGGGGCGGTCACCGCCGAGACCGTGTCGTCGGGTGCTCCCGTCAGGGCAGACGCCATTTCCTCGGCCGACTGGAAGCGACGGCTCGGGTCACGGTCGAGCGCCTGCTCCACGGCTGCGGTCACCGCGGGCTCAACATCGGGGCGGTCAATCGACAGGGGCTGATGGGCACCGTTCTGCACGGCCTGGGCGACCGCGATGAAGCTGTCGCCGGTGAACGGCTTGGTGCCGGTCAACGCCTCGTAGAGCACGACCCCCATGGAGTAGAGATCGGACAGGAAGGTGGCCGGTGCTCCCGCCAGCCGCTCGGGCGCCAGATACGCGGGTGTGCCGACGAGCTGGCCCGTCAGCGTGAGATCGATGGTGCTCGCCGCCCCGGAGACCATCTCGGCGCTCTTGGCGATGCCGAAGTCCGTGATCTTCGCGGTGTCATTGTCGGTCAGCAGGATGTTCCCGGGCTTGACGTCCCGGTGCACGATGCCCGCGGCGTGGGCTGCGCCCAGCGCGGAGAGCACGCCGGTTGCGACCGGCAGGAGCCAGGCTTCGGCGACGGGTCCCTCGGCGATGACGTCGGCGAGCGTGCGCCCGGGCAGCCGCTCCATCACGATGTACGGGGTGCCGTCGTGCTCGCCGGTGTCGAAGACGCTCACCGCGTTCGGGTGCGACAGGCGGGCGGCAGCCCGGGCCTCGGCCTCGAAGCGGAGCCGGACGTCGTCGCGCTCGGCCATGTCGGGCCGCAGCAGCTTGATGGCGACCGAACGGCCGAGACGACGGTCGTGGCCGGTGTGGACGTCGGCCATCCCGCCCCGGCGCAACAGGGGGCCCAGCTCGTAGCGGTCACCGATCAGTACGCCCGCGCTCGTCACCTCCATCGGCCCCTGTGTACCCCGTTGCGGGCATCGGGGAACAGCCGGAAGCGGCGAAGGTGACGGCACTAGGTTGCCGCCATGGACGTGCACGGCACCTGTGACTCCCGGTTCGAGGCCGTGCGCACGGCCTTCGCCCGCAACTTCGAGGAGCTGGCCGAGGTGGGGGCGGCCGTCGCCGTCCACGTCGATGGCCGGCGCGTGGTCGACCTTTGGGGTGGTATCGCCGATCCGAGCAGCGAGCGACCGTGGGAGGAGGACACCCTCGCCGTCGTGTTCTCGACCACGAAGGGATGGACGGCAGTGTGCGCCCTGCTGCTGTGGGAGCGCGGCGAGCTCGACATCGACGCCCCTGTCGCCGAGGTGTGGCCGGAGTTCGCGGCGGCGGGCAAGGCAGCAGTCACCACCCGGCACCTGCTGACCCACCAGGCCGGGCTTCCCGCATTCGACGACCCGGTGTCGGTCGAGGAGTGCCACGATCTCGGGTGCGTCACGTCGAAGCTCGCGGCCCAGTCGCCGCGCTGGGAACCGGGCACAGCCCACGGCTATCACGCCATCACCTACGGATGGCTGGTCGGTGAGGTCGTGCGCCGTGTCACCGGGCGCACGGTCGGCCGCTTCTTCGACGACGAGGTCGCCGAGCCCCTCGGTCTCGACACGTACATCGGGCTGGCACCCGAGTTGCATCCGCGCGTCGCGCAGCTGCTGCCGATGTCGCTCGACAAGTTGCCACCGGGCCTCATGCTCGACGAGAAGACGCAGGCCATCGCGGCCAAGATCCTCGATCCCGAGTCACTGACGTTCAGCGTGTTCTCCAACCCGCCGGTCGTCATGGTCGAGCCCTTCAACAGCACCGAGATGTATTCGGCCGAGTGGCCGGCGGCCAACGGCATCACCACGGCCCGCTCACTGTCCAAGCTGTACGGCGAGCTGGCGTGCGACCGGGTGCTGTCGACGGCGACACTCGACGCGGCCGAGACGCCCCAGTCCGACGGCCCGGATCAGGTGCTCGTCCTCAACACCAGGTTCGGGCTCGGGTTCGCGCTCCCGTCCGAGGTCGTGAGCTACGGGCCCGCCGGTCGGGGCCTCGGCCACGACGGTGCAGGCGGCTCGGTGGGCTTCGCCGACCGCCGGGCCCGGGTCGGCTTCGGCTACGTGATGAACCAGATGGGCCTGTCGCTGGGCACCGACGAGCGGGTCCGCAACCTCACCCACGCCGTGTACGCCTCTCTCGGGGAGGGCTAGGGCACACCGGCGGCGAAGAAGAAGGGGTGAAGCGGCTTCTTCTCCTTTGCCTCGGCGCGCTCCTGATCGGGTTGCCGCTGGCGACGCGCTCGGCGCCGGCCAAGGCCGCGGCGCCGCAAGTGAAGGAGACGGGGTACGTCACCGTGCGCGACGGGACGCTCCTCAAGTACACGGTGATCCGTCCTGCCGGGCCGGGCCCGTTCCCCACGCTGTTCACCTACGACGGGTACGACGCGGGCTCCAATCCCGACCCCGGCTACGTGGCCCAGTACGTTCCCGAGGGCTACGCCTTCATCGGCGTCAGCCTGCGCGGCACCGGCTGCTCGGGCGGGGTCTGGGACTTCTTCCAGCCCGCCGAGGCGACCGACGGTTACGACGTCGTCGAGTGGATCGCCCGCCACTCGTGGTCGGATGGCAAGGTCGGCATGATCGGCAAGTCCTATCCGGGCATCACCCAGCTGTTCGTCGCCGAGCAGCAGCCGCCACACCTGGTGGCGATCGCCCCGGGCCACACCTATGGCGACATCTACCGAGACGTGGCGTTCCCGGGCGGCATCTTCAACTACAGCTTCGCCGCGCTCTGGAGCTTCGTCGCCCAGCCCTACCCGTCGTACTCCGCCGCGTTCAACGGCGTGACGGCGGGAGATCAGACCTGCGCGCAGAACCAGGCCAACCGTCCCCAGAACGTTCCCAAGAGCGCCTTCCTCCAGGCCCTGCAACATCAGTGGGACGACCAGTTGATCCGGGAGCGCTCCCCGATCTACGAGATCGGCAAGATCAACGTCCCGATCTACACGGTGATCTCGTGGCAGGACGAGCAGGTCGGTCCCCGGGCGGTGAACTGGCTGTCGAAGGTCAATCCCAAGGTGCCGCTGTACGCCACCGTCACCAACGGCGACCACGGCATGTACCGGACCGACCCGTCGCTGCAAGACCTCAACAAGTACTTCGACCACTACCTCAAGGGCGTCGACAACGGCTACCAGACCACGCCGCGCATCCGGGTGTGGTGGGAGGCGGGCCGCAACGGCACGCGCGCGCCGGGGTGGGTCACGTCCGTGGGCCAATGGCCGCCCAAGACCAAGACCGACCGCTGGTATCTCGACCAAGGCGGCGCCTTGGGCACCAAGAAGGGGAGCGGGCTTCCCGATCCCTACGCGTATGCCGGCCCCACCGGGCAGGGCATCCAGAACCCCAAGTACTCGGGCGTGACGTCACAGCCCGACGCCTACTTGTGGTCGGTGAAGCCGGCACCTGGTACGAACGCCGCGTACACGAGCGCACCGCTGACCAAGGACACCGCCGTCCTCGGTTCGGGCAGCCTCGACCTGTGGTTGGCCTCGACCGCGGTCGACACCGACCTGCAGGTGACGATCAGCGAGGTTCGCCCCGACGGGCAGGAGGAGTACGTCCAAGCGGGGTGGCTGCGGGCATCGCACCGCAGGCTCGATCCCACCCAGAGCACGGCGACGCGTCCGTACCAGACCCACCTACAAGCAGATCAGGAGATGCTCACTCCGGGCACGCCGACGCCGATGCGCATCGAGATCTTCCCGTTCGGCCACGTCTTCCGTACCGGCTCGCGCATCCGCATCTCGATCGAAGGCCCGAAGTTCCTGCCCGAGCTCTGGGGGTTCGCGGCCCTCCCGCTCCCTGCGACCAACCTCGTGTACCACGACGCCGGCCACCCCTCGTCGCTGGTGCTCCCGGTGCTTCCCGGCTTCACGCCACCCGCGGCGGACGCTGCCTATCCCCCCTGTGGCTCGGTGATCCGCCAGCCCTGCCGGCCCGCTTAACCCGGCGTCCAGAGGCCGCTCGGCGCCGTGCCGGTGTCGGCTTGGAGCTCGAGCAGGAAGGGATTGGTGCGGCGTTCGTGGCCGACGTTCGTCACCGGGCCATGGCCGGGCAGGACCTGCACGTCGTCGGCCATCGGCAGGATCTTCTCGGCCATCGAGGCCATCAACTCGTCGTAGGACCCGCCCGGGAGGTCGGTGCGGCCGATGGACCCGGCGAAGAGGTGGTCGCCACTGAAGAGCACCGAGCCCTCGCCGTCGACCTCCATGAGGAAACACACCGAGCCCTTCGTGTGGCCGGGGGTGTGGATGGCGGTGAACGTCATGCCCGCGCCCGAGACCTTCTGGCCGTCGTCGAGGCCATAGACGAGCTCGGGCGGGCGCAGGTCGAGGCCCTCGGCTTCGAGGAACTGGCCGAACCCGCCGCTCGTGCCGATGGGGTCGAGCAGCATGTGGCGGTCGGCGTCGTGGATGTGCACCGGAACGTCGCCGTCTTGCGCGTGAACGACCTCGCTGACGCCGCCCACATGGTCGACGTGACCGTGGGTGTTGAGGAGGGCGACGAGGCGCAGCTCGTGTTCCTCGAGCCGGGTGAGGATGGCGCCGGGATCGGGCGGGGCGTCGATGAGGACACATTCACCGCCGGGACCCGACGGTGCGACCAGCCAGGCATTGGTGGCCGCGATCCAGAGCGGCAGGCCTTCGATCAGCATCGGTGCCGAGGCTACTCAGCGCGTCCGCGCTGCAGCGCGGCCGCCACGCGGTTGGCGAGGGGATGTGTCTCGAGCTCTTCGAGGGGGATGGGTAGTGCGAGGCACCAGTTCGGCCACTCGGTCATCGTGCCCGGCATGTTCGGTCGTTCGACGACGGCAATGGCGTCGTCGAGCGTCGCCGACACCAGCAGCGACGGGGCGCCGGCCAAGCCGCGGTGCGCGCCGACGATCACGTCGGCGACGTCGCCGTGCGCATCGACACCTGCGAAGACTGCCAGTCGGGCGCGGATCTCCTCCCAGCCTTTGACGTTGGGCTGCAGCCCGATCTTCAACTGCTCCTCCAGATCGCGCCCCGACCACAAACCGGCGATCGTCGGCAGGTCGTGGGTGGTGACCGCGGCCATCGCCAGCTCGGGATACTCCGCCGGTTCCTTCTCTTCGAACCACACCAACCGGTAGGAGAGCAGGCCCCGCTCGGCCAGGGCCTCGAGGATGTCGGGCTCCGACGTCCCGAGGTCCTCGGCGACCACGTACGCGTTGGCGGCGACGCTCTCCCGGGCGATGACGTCGAGGAGGTCGGCGAACGGGTAGCGGACGTACACGCCGTCGGCCGGGTCGACGCCATCTGGCACCCAGTACAAGCGGGCCAGCCCGAGGGCATGGTCGATGCGGAGGGCGCCGGCGTGGCGCAGGCTGGCCCGGATCGTCTCCTCGAACGGGCTGTAGGCGGCGGTCCGCAGCTTCCAGGGGTCGAACGGCGGCAGCCCCCAGGTCTGGCCTTGAGTGTTGAACTCGTCGGGCGGCGCGCCGATCGACACGCCGGGCGCGAGCAGGTCCTGCCACGTCCATGCGTCGGCGCCACCCGGCGCGAAGCCCACCGCCAGGTCGTGCATGACATCGACGTGCGACGACGCCTGCGCCAACTGCACGTCGAGCAGCCATTGCAGCCACATGTGGAAGCGCACTCGGCCGTGGTGCTCGACAGCTGTCCGCGCCACGTCGGCACTGGCGGGGTGCCGGTACGACTCCGGCCACAACCGCCAGTCGCCGCCGTGGCTTTCGGCCAGCACGCAGAACACCGCCCACTGCTCGAGCGCCGGCCCCGCTTCGTCGACGTAGCGGTCGAAGCGGTCGTCGCCTCGGAACGCCTCCCACGCACTGGCGAGCGCATCGAGCTTCAGGCGCAGGACTTCGTCGCGGTCGATCAGGCGGCCGGTGTTCAGCGCTCGCCCCAGGCGGGCGACGGGCTCCACGTCGACGCCGGTCGCCGCCGCGACCTCCTCGACCCTGAGGTAGAGGATGTTCCGGAACCGGCGGCTGCTCGGGTAGTACGGGCTCGGATTCTGCGGAAGGACGGGCGCGGCCGCGTGAAGCGGGTTGATGAGGATGAACCCCGCGCCCGCCCCGCGGGCCCACCGAGCCAGCCGGTCGAGGTCCATGAGGTCGCCGATGCCCCAGCTGTCGAGCGAGCGCGCCGCGTAAAGCTGTGCCGCCCAGCCCCATCCCCGACCGGGCGGCACCGGGCAGCGCGTGCGGCGCGGGTCGATCGTCGCCGCCGGCGGGGCGGGCGGGGGTCGGTCGGCGGTGGCGCCCATCGCGGCCATCACTGCCGCGACGGTGGCGTCCGGGGCTCGCCGGCGCTGTCCGAAGGCATCGATGTATTCCAGCTGCACGCCCCAGGCCTCGGCGTCGACGGGGCGCGGCATGGGCGAGGACCGTAGCCGGAGAAGTCTGCAGGCTTTACACTTGCGCTCCCTATGTCCCGATGGTTGGTCGAGCGGCGCCTCTCGGAGGTCTCGGCGCGCCTGAAGGGCCTGCGCGCCGACCTGCAGGTCATGGACGAGCAGATGCTGTTCTTCGCCGACGCGGCCGACGAGACCCGCCTGCGGGCGCTGATGTCGGAGACGCCGCTGGCCGACCGCGAGCACCACGACGCCCAGAAGCACGCCGACGCCATGGCGCGCGAGCGCTCCCACCTTGTTGCCTCCATCGCCGAGCTGGAACGAACCCAAGACGAGCTGCTCGACAAGCTCGTCGCCGAGACGCGCTGACGCGCTGAGCGACCAGAGGAGACGTCCGATTTCCGTCCGCGTCGTGCTTGCCGAAGACGAAGCGATCATCCGCCTCGATCTCAAGGAAATCCTCGAAGAGGAGGGTTACGAGGTCGTCGGCGAGACCGGGCGCGGCGACGAAGCTGTGCAGTTGGTGCGCGACCTCGATCCCGATCTCGCCATCCTCGACATCAAGATGCCCGGCATGGACGGTCTCTCGGCGGCCCGGGAGATCGCGGGGGAGCGGCGGGCTGCGGTCCTCATCCTCACCGCCTTCAGCCAGCGCGACCTGATCGAGCAGGCCCGCGACTCGGGTGCCCTGGCCTACCTCGTGAAGCCGTTCCAGAAGAGCGAGCTGATCCCCGCTATCGAGGTCGCTCTCGGCCGCTTCACCGAGATCCGCGCCCTCGAGCACGAGGTGCACAGCCTCGAGGACCAGATGGAGACCCGGAAGGTCGTCGACCGGGCCAAGGGCCGGCTGATGGACGTCCACCACTATTCGGAGGCCGACGCGTTCTCCTTCATCCAGAAGACCGCCATGCGCGAACGGGTGACGATGAAGCAGGTCGCCGAGCGACTCATCGACGGCTCGCTGGTGCCGCCCCCGCCCGAAACGTCTCCGGACGGAAGCGGAAGCGGCTAACTCGCCGCCACGTACAGCTGCGCGGCCAGGTCGGCCTCGATCGAGAGCACGTCGTCGTCCACCTCGAGGGTGAGCGTGCCGTCGGCCGCCTTGGCACGGACTTCGGCGTCGACGCCGGGGATGAAGCCGTGGGAGTCGAGGTAGGTGAGCGACTCGGTGTCGGTCTCAACCTGCTCGGTGACGCGCTCGAGGCGGACATGGTCACCGGGCTGTGACTCGGCCAAGGCGACGAGGTGGCGCTTGGGCGCGGGGGCGCCGGGGATGGGGTTGCCGTGCGGGCAGGTCGACGGGTTGCCGAGGAGAACCACGAGCCGGGCCTCGACGTCGTCGGAGATGACGTGCTCCCAGCGGCACGCCTCCAGATGCGTCTTGTGCCACTCGAGGCCGATGATGTCGGTGAGGAGGCGCTCGGCCAGACGGTGCTTGCGCACGACGCTCTCGGCGCGCTTGCGGCCCTTCGAGGTGAGGCGCAGCGCACGACCCTCGGTCTCGAGAAACCCGTCGCCCCGCAGGCGCCCGATCATCTCCGACACCGACGGGGGAGCGTGGCCCAAACGCTCGGCCAACCGGGCCTGGATCACCGGCGTGCCTTCTTCTTGCAACTCGTAGACGGCCTCGAGGTACTCCTCGAGCGGCGGATGAAAGCCGTCCTGCACGTCAGGCTCCCGCGGCCACGAGAATGAAGTCGGTGGCGAGCCCGGCGAGGAACCCGAGGAGGATGCCCCACATCAGCATCTCCTTGTGGCCCATGCGGAACGCCATCTTCACGAGCTGCAATACGACGTAGAGGATCGAGCCGGCGGCCAGCGCGAGGAAGGCCACCGACAGGATTTCGTTGACGAACGACTCGCCGACGATGGTGCCCAGGAAAGTCGGCCCGCCACCGATCAGGCCCAGCAACGCCAGGAAGCCCCACGACGGCCGACCGCCCTCGGCCGCCA
>DASZJL010000139.1:0-51755 GCA_035948135.1 Acidimicrobiales bacterium
TCTGTATCGGTGCTGGTGCCGTCGCTCGGCCCTGGTGCCTGGCCCTGGTGCCTGGCCCTAGAGCTTGGCGACCTGGCTGAACTCCAGCTCGACCGGGGTCTCCCGGCCGAAGATGTTGACCAGCACCTTGAGCTTGAGCTGGTCTTCGTTGATCTCGGCGATCTGGCCGGTGAAGTCGGCGAAGGGGCCCTCGCGGACCCGCACGCTCTCGCCCTCCTCGTACTCGAGGCGGGGGCGGCTCTTCTTCTGGGGTTCGATTCCCTCGACCTTGACCTGGAGGATGTTCTCCACCTCGGCCCGCGACAGCGGCGTGGGCTTGGCGCCCAGGCCGACGAATCCGGTGACGCCGGGCGTGTTGCGCACGACCCGCCACGAGTCGTCGTCGAGGTCGCAGCGCACGAGGAGGTAGCCGGGGAAGACCTTCTTGGGGACCAGCACCTTCTTGCCGGCCTTGAACTCGATGACGTCCTCCATGGGGATCACGACCTCGAAGATGCGGTCTTCCATGTTCATGGAGGCGATCCGGCTCTCGAGGTTGGACTTCACCTTGTTCTCGTAGCCGGCGTAGCTGTGGATCACGTACCAGGAGCCCGGTCGGTCGTAGGGGCTCTCGACGATGCGGACGACGTCTTCTTCGTCCTCCTCGTCGCCCTCCTCGAAAAGCTCGTCCTCGGTCAGCACGGCACCCTCGGGGACCCCCACATTGGATACCGCGGCGCCGTTGCCCTCGACCGCGACCGCCGCGAGAGGTTCCTCGACGGGGTCGGGCGTCAGCTGGCCGGTCTCGGGGTCCTCTCCGGCGACGTCGGGAAGCGGATCGGCGACGTCGGGCGTGATGTCGGCCGCCTCGGGCGCGACGTCCTCTACCTCGACCGGTTCCTCGGGAATCGGTTCGGGGTCAGCTTCACGGCGAGGAGAAAAATCTGTCACTTCTTGAAGAGGAAGAAGACGAACTTCCCGAAGATGTAGTCGAGGCCGAAGATCAGGGCGATCAGCACGACCAGCACGATGAACACGATCACCGAGTAGTTCACGACCTCGGCGCGGTTGGGCCACGCCACCTTGCGCAGCTCGGCCCGTACCTGGCTGAAGAACTGCGCGGGGGTGGTGCGCTCCTTGACGGGCCGGGGCTGGGGGCGCGGCCGCTCGCGCTTCTGGGCGACGGGGGACCCGTCGGGCCCCACTTGGCCCTGGCGCTGCATCAAGCGCTTCATCTGTCTGTTCACGGCAACCTCGGCCACCTACGAAAGCGGAGCAGGGCAGGAGGGACTCGAACCCCCAACCGCCGGTTTTGGAGACCGGTGCTCTGCCAAATTGAGCTACTGCCCTTTGGGGGTTGGGCCCCTGTGGATGTGTGAACCGAGGATAGTTCAGGCTGCACGTAGACGGCGTCGGCCGAAGATGACGGCTCCGGCCGCGCCCGCCGCGGCGGTGGCTGCAATCGCGCCCGCGTAGGCGACGCGGCGCTTGGTGAGCAGCGACTTCAGGGCCCGGCGCTCGCCCGCCTCTTCGACCTTGGCCAGGATGTCGGCCAACAGCCCGGGCGCGGGCTCGAGGACTTCGGTGCGCAGCTGGTGCATGGTCCGCAGGACCTTGCGGTACTGGGCCAGCTCGGCCTGACAGCGCAGGCAGGTGTCGACGTGGCGGCGAAGGGTGAGGTCGGCTGTGCCCGCGCCGTCGACAATCTCAGGAAGGGCCTCGGAAACGTCCTCACACCGCATGGGCGCTCTCCTCCTCTGACTTCGGGAACAGCCGCTCCCGGAGGCGGCGACGGGCCCGGTGGAGCCGGACCTTGGCCGCCGCCTCACTGATGCCGAGCTCGTCGGCGATCGCCTGGTGAGGCAGGTCGTACATGTCCCGAAGGACCACGACGGCTCGAAGCCTGGGGGGCAGTTCCTCGAGGGCGTCGTTGAGCCGCTGCCGCAGCAGCTCGGCGTCGCCCGCGGCCTCGGGATCGTTCTCGGGGCGGGAGTCGGCCAGCGGCGCCTCGTCCTCGAGCTCCTCGTGGCGGTGCTTCTTCCCCTTGGTCATCGCGGTGCTCGCGCAGTTGGCGGTGATCCGGTACATCCACGTCGAGAACTGGGCGTCCCCGCGGAAGCGCTTAAGACCCTTGTAGGCCCGTAGATACGCCTCCTGCACCACGTCTCTCGCGTCTTCCTCGTTTCCGGTGAGCCGGTAAGCGAGGGCGTACACGCCGGTGTACGTCGCACGCACCAGCTCCTCGAACGCCCGGTTGTCGCCGGCCTGGGCGGCCGACACCAGCTCGGCGTGGTCCGTCTCCTTCGGAGGAACCATGCGGCCTTTCGACTCGGGCGAGGCCGTAGCCGTTACCTCAGCGGGTCTCGCGGTGGAGGGTGTGCTGGCGGTCCCAGCGGCAGTACTTCTTCATCTGGATGCGGTCGCGGTTGTTCTGCTTGTTCTTCGTGGTGATGTAGTTGCGCCGCTTGCAGACCTCGCAGGCCAGCGTGACCTTCACTCTCTTGTCGCTACGTGCCATGTCTTTTCCTTACTTCAAGATCTTTACGACGCGCCCGGCGCCCACGGTGCGGCCGCCTTCGCGGATGGCGAAGCGCAGGCCCTCGTCCATCGCGATGGGCTGGATCAGCTCGACGGTCATAGTGGTGTTGTCGCCGGGCATGATCATCTCGGTGCCCTCGGGCAGGGTGATGTGGCCGGTGACGTCGGTGGTGCGGAAGTAGAACTGGGGTCGGTAGTTCTGGAAGAAGGGGGTGTGGCGGCCGCCCTCCTCCTTGGTGAGGACGTACACCTGGCCCTCGAAGTTGGTGTGGGGCGTGATGGACCCGGGCTTGCAGAGCACCTGGCCCCGCTCCACGTCTTCCTTCTTGGTGCCCCGCAGCAGGACGCCGGCGTTGTCGCCCGCTTGGCCCTGATCGAGGGTCTTCTTGAACATCTCAACACCGGTGCAGACCGACTTCTGGGTGGGGCGCAGGCCGACGATCTCGACTTCCTCGCCGACCTTGATGATGCCCTGCTCGATCCGACCGGTGACCACGGTGCCCCGTCCGGTGATGGTGAACACGTCCTCGATGGACATGAGGAAGGGCTTGTCGACGTCGCGAGCGGGCTCGGGGATGTAGTCGTCCACGGCGTTCATGAGCTCGACGATCTGGTCGGCCGCGGCGGCGTCGCCCTCGAGGGCCTTGAGGGCGCTCACGCGGATGACCGGGGTGTCGTCACCGGGGAACTCGTACTCGTTGAGGAGCTCGCGCACCTCCAGCTCGACGAGGTCGAGCAGCTCCTCGTCGTCGACCATGTCGACCTTGTTGAGCGCTACGACGATGGAGGGCACGCCCACCTGGCGGGCCAGCAGCACATGCTCACGGGTCTGGGGCATCGGACCGTCGGCAGCGCTCACGACCAGGATGGCGCCGTCGACCTGGGCCGCGCCGGTGATCATGTTCTTGATGTAGTCGGCGTGGCCGGGCATGTCGACGTGCGCGTAGTGGCGCTTGTCCGTCTCGTATTCGACGTGGGCGATCGAGATGGTGATGCCCCGGGCCTTCTCCTCGGGCGCCTTGTCGATCTGATCGAAGGCGGTGAAGGCCACGTTGGGGTTGCGCTCGTGCAGGACCTTGGTGATCGCCGCAGTCAGGGTGGTCTTGCCGTGGTCGATGTGGCCCATCGTCCCCACGTTGAGGTGGGGCTTTGAACGCTCGAACATCTGCTTGGCCATGTTGTACCGGTCTCCTCTACCTGTTGGTAGCGGCGGGCGGACTCGAACCGCCGACTCCTCGATTATGAGCCGAGTGCTCTGCCAACTGAGCTACGCCGCCAGATCTGTTGTGGCTGATCGTGAGCCCCCTGTCGGAATCGAACCGACGACACCAGCCTTACCATGGCTGTGCTCTGCCGACTGAGCTAAGGGGGCAACGGCCTGTCGATGATAGTCAGGCTGGCTCAGGCCACCGATGCCGAGGCCATCCGCGCCATCTACAACCTCGAGGTTCTCGAGTCCACGGTCACCTTCGACCTCGTCCCGCGCTCCCACGACGACCAGCGGGCCTGGCTGGCCGCCCACGGCGGGGCCCACCCCGCAATCGTGGCCGTCGGCGAGGGCGGCGACGTCGCGGGTTTCGGGAGCCTGTCGCCGTACAAGGACCGACCCGCCTACTCGACGACCGTCGAGGACTCGGTGTACGTGGACCGCGACCACCGGGGCCAGGGCGTGGGCAAGCTGATCCTGGGCGAGCTCCTGACGCTGGCGACGACGCACGGGTTCCATGCCGTCATCGCCCGCATCGTCGGCGACCACGACGCCTCCATGGCACTCCACGAGAGCTGCGGGTTCACCCTCGTCGGGGTGGAAAAGGAGGTCGGCCGTAAGTTCGGCCGCTGGCTCGACGTGGTCGAGCTCCAGCGCCTCCTGTAATCAGCTGCAAGAATTTCCAAGACGCGCTCAACCTTCGGGCCCACTCGCAGGTCGGATCAGATGTGGGGGCGGCGTTGACACTTGCTTGGGAAGGACGGGAGGCGGCGGAGGCCGAAGCGGAGGTCGTCGGCTTCGACGAGCTCTACGAGGCGCACCGCCAGCGCGCCTACCGCTTGGCCCTGCTGCTCTGTGGTGGCGAGCGGCCGCTCGCCGAGGACGCCTTGAGCGAGGCGTTCATCCGCGTCTACCCCAGATGGCACGGCGGCCACGTCGACGACTTCGGGCCCTACCTGCGCCGGGCCGTGGTCAACGAGGTGAAGCGCATGTTCACTCGCAGAGGGCTCCAACGTAGGAGTGAGCCTCCCCTCGACCTCGACGCCGTCACGCTGGCGTCGCCAGAGGACCAGGTCGTGCGTCGCCAGCTTGTGTGGTCGGCGCTGCAGACGTTGCCCGTGAAGCAGCGGACGGCGTTCGTCCTTCGCTACTACGAGGCGCTGCCGGTCGAGCAAGTGGCCGACGCCATGGGGACCTCGGTGGGAACGGCCAAGTCGCATCTGTCCCGCGGGCGCGAGCGCCTGCGGACCCTGTTGGAGGACCGGCTGTGACCGACTTCGAAGACCGCATGGCCGACGAGTTGCAAACGCTCGTCGACGGGGCCGACGCCTCCGACCTCGTTCGGACGAGGATCGAGCGCGGGCTGCAGCGGCGACGTACCGTCCCCCGCGGCTTGATTCTCTGGGGCTCGATCGCCGCCGCGGTTGCGGCCCTGATCGCTCTCGCGGTGGCGCCGGGCAGCGGTGCGAAGAAGCAGAACGTTGCCGCAGGACCGGGCGGCGACGCTTCGACGACGGTGCAGCCGGAATCAGGCGGCGTCACGTGCATTGGTTGTTCGGGGGCCGGCGATGCCGGCGGCCCGGCGTCGACTGTCCCCGGCGCCGCCACACCGACCACAGCCGGTGCGCACGCCACGACGATTGCCCCACGCGCCAACCACGCGACGACTACGACGACGCTGGCCAAGGGCCAGCACATCACCGAGTTCGCGCTCCCCAACCCCCAGGGTTACCCGAACGACATGGCCGCCGGACCCGACGGCAACCTCTGGTTCGCGGAGTCGTTCGCTGGCAAGATCGGCCGGATCACTCCGTCGGGCGCGGTGACCGAGTTCCTCCAGCCGGCAGGGGCAGCGGGGGCCAACGGCATGGTCGCGGGACCCGACGGCAACATGTGGTTCACGGAGGTGGACAATGCGGGTAACGGCAAGATCGCACGCATCGCACCGACGGGGGAAGTCACCGAGTTTGCCGTGCCCACGCCGAACCCGTCGCTGCAGAACATCGGGCGGGGCCCCGACGGGAACCTGTGGTTCACCGAGAGCGCCGGGAAAATCGGCCGCATCACACCCGCTGGCGCCATCACCGAATTCACCGTTCCTGGCGCCGCCCAGCCCAACTGCATCACGGCCGGGCCGGATGGCAACGTGTGGTTCACCGAAACGGAAGGCGGTCGGATTCGCCGAATCACGCCGTCGGGCACTCTGTTGGCACCGATCACGATTCCCGGAGGCATCCCCGTGGGCATCACCGCCGGCCCCGACGGGAACATGTGGTTCACCGACATGGCGAACGGAGGCCGGGTGGGGCGCGTCACGCCATCGGGATCCGTCACTGAGTTCCCTGTCGCCGACAACAACCCGGCGAGAATCACGACGGGACCGGACGGGAACTTGTGGTTCACCGAGAGCGGCAACAACAACGTCGGGCGCATCACGCCGTCGGGAACGGTTACGCACATCCCCGTGCCGACCCCCGGTCAGAACTACGGCATAACCGCCGGCCCCGACGGCAACGTCTGGTTCACCGAGCTGGGCGCCAGCAAGGTCGGCAGGGTCGACCTCCACTGACACTGCTCGAGAGTGGGCCGGGGTGGATTCGAACCACCGTAGGCTGAGCCAGCAGATTTACAGTCTGCCCCCTTTGGCCACTCGGGTACCGACCCTGGGGCCGCTCAAGCTACCTTCTCGCGATCATGCCTACGTTTGACGTCGTCTCCGAGGTGGACCTCCAAGAGGTCCGAAACGCCGTCGATCAGACCCACCGCGAAGTCGCCAACCGGTTCGACTTCAAGAACACGGGTACCGAGATCGAGCTGGCGGATCAGGAGATCCGCATGCACTCCTCTACCGAGGACCGGCTGAAGGCCCTCGTGCAGGTGCTCGAAGAGAAGCTCGTCAAGCGCGAGGTGCCGCTCAAGGCGGTCTCCTTCAGCAACATCGAGGACGCGGCCAAGGGCACCGTGCGTCAGACGGCGACGCTCACCGTCGGGATCGACGACGCCAAGTCCCGCGAGATCAACAAGTTCATCAAGGGCCTTGGCATGAAGGGCGTCTCGTCGCAGACCCAGGGCGAACAGCTACGGGTCCAGAGCAAGAAGCGAGACGATCTCCAGCAGGTGATCGCGTCGCTGAAGGGCGAGGACTTCGGCATCCCGCTGCAGTTCAAGAACTTCCGGGACTAGTCGGCTCCTGGACTAGAAGCCCGGCGACGGCGGCGGGTACATGGCCGCGAGCGCGCGCGGCATCAGCGGCGCCATGATCCCCACTACCTCCGTGCGCGCCTGCTGCCACTCGAGGGTCTTCTCCTCTTGCCGGGCCAGAAGCTGGTTCCAGTCCATCTCCCCGGCCGCCTGAACGACCTCGGCCTGCGCCAACTGCAGCGTGCCGCCCGGCGGACTCACTGACGACGCCCACAGCAACGGGCCGGCCGGCGGTCGGCCGGGCGCCGAGAACATCCCCTCGTCGCCCACGTCGAAGCGGCGGAGGAAACCCGCGGCCGCGACGGCCTTGGGGGCGTTGGCCTGGTAGGCGGCGATGAGGTTCGGGATGTTGGCGAGGTCCTCGTTGATCCACCCGTCGAGGGTCGACTTCGGGTCGACCGCGGCACCGCCGTTGGGGTGCATCTCGAAGTGGCAGTGCGTGGCCCCGCCCTGGGCGTCACCGGTGTCGCCGACGAACCCGATGATCGTCCCCTGCTTCACGCTCTGGCCGCTGGAGATGCCAGGAGCGAAGTCGCTGGCGTGCGCACAGAAGAAGTAGGCGCCGTTGGGCATGTCGATGTAGATGTCCTTGCCACCGACGGGCTCTTCACTGAAGCGGACCGTGCCGTCGAACATGGCGCGGATCGGCGTGCCGCCGGCCGCGAAGATGTCGTTGCCCTGGTGGAGGTGGAACGTCGGAGTGAACCGGGGCATCAGCCAGTCGTCGGACCAGTTGGCCATACCCGCCACCGGGAAGTGACCGAAGCCGACGTTGATGGCCTCCTGGGGTGTCAGGCCGAAGTCCTCGAGCGCGGTGAGGGCCTGGATGAGGCCGGCTGTGCTGTTGGGCGGAGTGCGGTGGACGGCGTTGATCTGGGCCTGGGCGTCGGGCGGCACCGTCTGCGACCCCGGCTTGGTCGTCGTGGTCGTCGTCGGGGGCACCGTCGTCGGCGGCGTCTTCGGCGGTTGCGTGGGCGGCGGCTGGGTGGGCGGCGGCTTGACGACGGTTGTCGTCGGGTGGGGCAGGGTGGACGGCGGGCGGGTCGTCGTCGGCGCGGTCTCGGGCGGCGATGTCGTGGTCGGCGGAGGACCGACGAGCTGGGCGTGGGCCTGCCAGATGGCGGCCGCGCCCAAGGCCATGGTGGTGAACACCACGATCCCCGCCGCCCGCCAACGCGCCCTCACCCTGTTGCTGTTCTCCCCGCCTCGGTTGGATACCTGTTAGCCGAATCGAATGCTTACTTGGCCCATTCCCGCTCGCGGAGCCGGGCGATGCGCTCGGCCGTCGGCGGATGGGTGCTGAAAAGGTTGGCGAACTGGACCTTGCGCCCGGTCAAGGGATTGACGATGTACTTCTGGGCCTGGACCGGGTCGACGTCCATCGGGATCGCCCGCACGCTGGCTTCGATCTTCTCGAGCGCTCGGGCCAGGGGCTCGCCGTCGTGGAGGAGGCGCGCGCCGCTGCGATCGGCCTCGAACTCGCGGCTGCGGCTCAGCGACATCTGGATGAGCATGGCAGCCAGGTACGCGAGGGCAGAGACGGCGATGACGACGAGGATGTTGCCGCCTTCGTCGTCGCCGCCGAGCATCCCGCCCCAGAGCGCGATGCGCGTCACGAAGGTGATGGCCAGGGCGATGGCCGCCGCGACCGACCCGATGAGGATGTCTCGGTTCTTCACGTGGCTGATCTCGTGGGCCAGCACACCCTTCAGCTCGTCCCAGGTGAGCACGGTGAGGATGCCCTTGGTGACGGCCACGGCGGCGTGGTTGGGGCTGCGGCCGGTGGCGAAGGCGTTGGGCTGGGCGTCGGGGCTGACGTAGAGCTGCGGCATGGGAATGCCGTCGGCCTGGGTCAGCTCACGGACGATCCGGTAGTAGTCCGGCATCTCCTGCTCGGAGACGGGCTCGGCCCGGGCGCTCTTGATGGCCAGCTTGTCGGAGAACCAGTACGACCCGCCGACGAACAGCAGGCCGATGACGAGGCCGATGATGGCCCCGCCCTTGCCGAAGATGGCGCCGATCCCGATGAACAGGGCACCGAGGACGGCCAGCAGGAAGTAGGTCTTGAAGACGTTCTTGTCCACGGTCCGTACAACGCTACGCGGAGTGGCGACGTTCCGTCAGATCACTCGTCGTAGTAGCCGCTGTGAATGTAAACGCACGGAATGCCCTCGGCCCGGAACATCTCCAGATTCCGGCGGTCGTCCTCGAAGGCCAGGCGGAGGTCGAACCCGTAGCGCCGCAGGTCACCGACGGTGTCCCGCTTGAACTCCCGGGCCGCTGAGTAGTCGCCCACGTCCCGCATGATCAGCAGGTCCCACCGCAGCCCGTAGCGGGTCAACCACGCCAGCGTCTGAGGCTCGACGCGGACGGGGCGTCCGGTCAGGAGGACCACGGCGAGACTCGGGTCGAGGAGCTCGCCGACGCGGGCGACCTCCTCGATCAGGGGGTCGTCGCCACAGGCGTCGAAGAACGCCCGCCAGTCCCGCCGGCCCTGCTCGATGAAGTGCTGGCGGCTGGCGGCGTCGGACAGGACGCCGTCGATGTCGAAGACGACGGCCGGACCGGGCGGCGCGGGCGCGCCCCGCCACGTCCAGTTGGGTGGGACGGCGGGCGTGCTCAGTCTTCTTGGGGGGCCTGCTGGGCCCGCTTCTTGATCTCGTCGACCACGGCTGGATCGGCGAGGGTGGTGGTGTCGCCCAGGTCGCGGCCCTCGGCCACGTCTTTCAAGAGCCGGCGCATGATCTTGCCGCTGCGGGTTTTGGGCAGGTCGTCGGTGAAGATGATCGTTTTCGGGCGCCCGAACTTGCCGATCTTCTTGGCCACCTGCTCCCGCAGCTGCTCGCCCCGCTCCTCGGACGGCTCGACGCCGCCCCGGAGCGTCACGTAGGCGATGATCGCCTGGCCCGTCGTCTCGTCCTTGGCGCCGACACACGCCGCCTCGGCCACGTTCTGGTCGTCCACCAGCGCCGACTCGACCTCGGTGGTGGAAACCCGGTGGCCGGAGATGTTCATGACGTCGTCGATCCGTCCGAGCAGCCAGAAGTAGCCGTCGTCGTCGATCTTGCAGCCGTCGCCTGCGAAGTAGCGACCCTCGAAGCGCGACCAGTACGTCTCCTTGTAGCGCTCGGGGTCGCCGTAGATGCCGCGCAGCATGCCGGGCCACGGCCGGGTGAGCGTGAGGTAACCGCCACCGCGCTCGATCTTCTTACCCTGCTCGTCGACGACCTCGGCCCCGACGCCCGGGAGCGGGAACGTCGCCGATCCTGGCTTCAGGGTGGTGACGCCGGGCAGCGGCGAGATCATGATGCCGCCCGTCTCGGTCTGCCACCAGGTGTCGACGACCGGACAGCGGCCGCCGCCGATGTTCTGCCAGTACCAGACCCATGCCTCGGGGTTGATGGGCTCGCCGACCGATCCCAGAAGGCGCAGCTTGGAGAGGTCGTGGGACTCGGGGAACTCGGTGCCCCACTTCATGAAGGTGCGGATGGCGGTGGGCGCCGTATAGAGGATGGTGACGCCGTACTTCTCGGCGACGGCCCAGAGACGATCTTTGTCGGGCGTGTCGGGCGTGCCCTCGTAGATCACCGACGTGGCTCCGTTGGCGAGCGGTCCGTACACGATGTAGCTGTGACCGGTGACCCAGCCGATGTCGGCCGCGCACCAGTACACGTCGGTGTCGGGGTGCAGGTCGAACACGTACTTGTGGGTGAAGGTGGCGTGGGTCAGATAACCGCCGGTCGTGTGCATGATGCCTTTGGGCTTGGCGGTCGTGCCCGAGGTGTACAGCAGGTACAGCAGGTCCTCGGCGTCCATGCGCTCGGGCGGGCACTCTGCGTCGGCGTCGCGCATGAGCTCGTCGTACCAGTGGTCACGGCCGTCGGCGAACGGGACATCCTCCTCGGTGCGGCGCACGACGACGACGTGCTCGATGGTCTTGGTGCCTTCCAGCGCCTCGTCGGCGTTGACTTTCAGAGGCACCGCCGCGCCCCGACGCCAGCCGCCATCGGCGGTGATGAGGACCTTGGCCTCGGCGTCGTTGATACGGCCCCGGAGGGCGTCGGCCGAGAACCCACCGAACACGACCGAGTGGGGAGCGCCGATGCGGGCGCACGCCAGCATGGCGATCGGCAGCTCGGGGATCATCGGCAGGTAGACCGCAACCCGGTCGCCGCGCTGGACGCCGAGGGACTTCAGGACGTTGGCGAATCGGCTCACCTCGTCGAGCAGGTCGGCGTAAGTGATCGTGCGGGTGTCGCCGGGCTCGCCCTCCCAGTGGTAGGCGACCTTGTCGCCGCGGCCGGCCTCGACGTGGCGGTCGAGGCAGTTGTAGCTGACGTTCAGCGTCCCGCCGAGGAACCACTTGGAGAACGGCAGGTCCCACTCGAGAACAGTCTCGAAGTCGTCGAACCAGCTCACGAGCTCGCGCGCCTGGCGGGCCCAGAACCCCTCCCAGTCGGCCTCGGCCTCCTTGGCCAGGCTGTCGTCCGACACGAGAGCGTTGCGACGGAAGTCTTCCGGAGGCGGGAAGGTGCGGTCCTCCAGGTAGTACGCCTCGATGGTCGCTTCACTCACTGGTGCGCCGCCTTCGGCGGCTGCCCGTGAGCGGGCACGCTCTCACACTGGTTCACTCGCTTACGCTCGCTCACACTGCGCCCCTTTCGTCCGCGGTGACCGGGCGGACTCTACTTACCCACTTCCCACTCGAGGACCCGGAAGGCGCCCAAGCCGGCGGGGTCGGTGAGCGCCGTCGCCTCGCCGACGCGGCTGCGGTGCTTGAGTGCGTCGAGGTCGCCGATGTGGGCGCGGTCCTGCCACGCGCGCCGGGCGTCGTCGGCGAGGCCGTCGATGCCGTGGGCGCGGAGGAAGTCGGCCTGGTGGCGCGTGGCGTCCGGTGTCGGGAGTTGGTCGACCGCGACCTCGCAGGTGATGTCCTGCTCGCCGAGGTGCTCGAGCGGGTGCCCGCCAGGGCCGTGGCCGCGATAGGTGCGCACCCATTCGGTCCAGGGCCGGCGGGCCATATCCGGAGTGGTGCCGGCATAGTCGACGACGGCGATGCGACCTCGGTCGAGTACGCCGAGTGCCTCGCGCAACCACGCCGCGGCCGCCCGCTGCAGCGGAATCCGGGCCCCGGGCGGCGCGTCGGGCGCCAGACGTTCGGCGTGGAGCGCGAGGTCGGTCGCCGCCGGCACAAGGGTTTCCCGAAGCTCGTCGTCGACGCGGACCTCCGCCCATCCCAGCGGTTCCTTCTCCATGAGGTCGAAGGGCAGGTTGTCGAGCAGCTCGTTGGCGATGACCGCGCCTACGAACGAGCGCTGGGGCAGCTCGGTGAGAGACGTCACGAGCGGCCCCACGCCGGGCTGGGGATGGGGCCCCTCGTCGGGGTCGGTGACGACAGCGGGGCCGAGCACCTGGCGGGCCGGCTCCATCGGCAGCCGGGCGTGCTGGGCGTCGCGCAGCCGTTCCGAGCGCTCGACGAGGACGTAACGGAGGGCGGCAATGCACGCGGGATTGGCGTCGAGCACGTGGCGGGCCAGCGTTCCCGCGCCGGCGCCCGCCTCGACGACGACGTACGGGTCGGGCTCACCGAGGTCGCGCCACCACTGGTCGAGGGCGTTCGCCAAGATGGCGCCGAACAGCGGGCCCACCTCGGGACTGGTGAGGAAGTCGCCGCTGCGGCCCGCGCCGCCGCCGGTGCTGTAGAAGCCGTGCTCCGGGTGGTACAGGGCGATGTCGACAACTTCATCGAACGGAATCGGGCCGAGACGCCGAGCCCGCTCGGCGACGATCTCGGCGACCTGCGTGGGCATCGGCAAGGGAGCCTGGCACACTGCCGGCAGTGGGTGTTCGCCGCGCTGCCGTCACAGTGCTCGCGGTACTCGCTCTCGTCGCCGCCAGTTCGTGCTCGAGTGCGAAGAACGCGGCGTCCTCGTCGACGACGACCGCAGCAAACACGGCAACGACGGCGCCCGTCGCAAGCCCAGCCTGCCCGGCCGCCAAGCCGTCGCCCGCTGGCCAGTCCACCGTGCATCTCACCTTCGGCGGCGCGGACCGCGATTACGTGCTCTATGTCCCGCGCTCGTACACAGGAACGTTCGCCGTTCCCGTGGTCTTCAACTTCCATGGCTTCGGCTCGAACGCCAGCCAGCAGATGGCGTACGGGGACTTCAGGCCGCTGGCCGAGAAGAACGCTTTCCTGATCGTGGCGCCCGACGGCGAGGACGCCACCATCGGCCGGCACTTCAACGTCGCCCAGGCACCCGGCCAGCCCGACGACGTCGGGTTCGCGCTCGCGATCGTCGACTCGCTGGAGAAGGACTTCTGCGTCGACGCTCGCCGCATCTACTCGGCCGGGATGTCCGACGGCGGGGCGATGACGTCGTTGCTCGCGTGTGTGGCATCGAACCGCTTCGCCGCATTCGGACCGGTCGCCGTCGTCTTCTACAACCCCGCCTGCGGCGCCGCCCGCTCTGTCCCGATCGCCGCGTTCATGGGGAACGCGGATCCGGTGGTGCCGTTCAACGGCGGACAGGTGAACTGCTGTGGTGGCGCCACCGTGCCGGCCGCACCGACTTCGATGGCCGGTTGGGCGTCACACGACAAGTGTGCGTCACAGCCCCATGAACAGTCGCTCGGTTCGGAAGTCACGCTTCGGCAATGGACCGGGTGCGCACCGCAAGGCGACGTCCGCTTCTACATCATCAACGGAGGCGGCCACACGTGGCCCGGTTCGATCGACGTTCGCCTCCTCGGCAAGACCACCCACCAGATCAACGCGTCGGACGAGCTGTGGACCTTCTTCCAGGCCCACCCGCTGCCATAGCGAGCCCCTGAAAAGCGCAAAGAAGGAGCGACTGGGCACCGCCCGGAGTCGAGAGCGCCGTTCCACCGCCGTCGCTATCTGGTGCATCCCAACGGTCGTTGAAATCGGCCGAACCGGTCGTACAACAGCCACTCGGGTGCATGAGATTCAGTTCACGAATTTCGAGCGCCCGGGCGGCTGTGGAGATCAGACAAATCGGTCAGATCACAGCCGTACGGTGACTCCAAACGTGAGCCACCCCTTCAGAGCCGCAGTTGACCGCCGTGCGCCGCGACGCGCGTAGTTCGTCCGACTACTTGACGAGTGAGGCGACGTCGCCGAGGTGGGCGAAGAGCTGGGGGTAGATGCCGATGACGACGACGACGATGACGGTCAGGGCGAGCGCGGCCTGCAGGGAGGCGGGCACCCGGATCGGCGTGCGATCACCGTCGGGGACGGGGTTCATCCACATCAGCCGCGAGATGTTGGCGTAGTAGAAGAGCGCGATCACGGCGTTGACGGCGGCGATCACACCCAGCGCGATCGCGGAGGACGTGCCCGAGTCGAGCACGGCCCGGAACACGAAGAGCTTGGCCCACGCGCCCGCCAGCGGCGGGATCCCGGCCAGCGAGAACAGGAAGACCGTCATCAGCAGGGTGAGGCCCGGGGCGTACTCGTAGAGGCCCCCGTACGACGCGATCTCACCCGACCTCGTCTTGCGGGCGACGGCAATGACGACCGCGAAGGCGCCCAGGTTCATCGCCGCGTAGATGAGGAGGTACACGACCGACGCGGTGAAGGCGCTGTGGATCGACTTGGTGTTGGACCCGGCGACCGCGAAGGGCACGAGGATGTAGCCGGCCTGGGCGATCGACGAGTACGCCAGCAGGCGGACGATGTTGGTCTGGCGCAGGGCGATGAGGTTGCCGACGGTCATCGTCAGCGCCGCCAGCACCCAGAACATCGGGCCCCACACGTCGGAACGGCCGAGGAAGCCGATGTAGATCAAGAGCAGGAGAGCGACGAACCCGCCGGTCTTCGACGCCACCGAGAGAAAGGCGGCGACAGGGGTGGGCGCTCCCTCATAGGTGTCGGGGGCCCAGAAGTGGAAGGGCACAGCCGAGACCTTGAAGGCGAACCCCACGGTGATGAAGAAGATGCCCAGCGTCACCAGCGGTGCCTGGGTGATGGAACCTTGGGTGGCCTTGCCGATGTCGGTCAGCAGCGTGGAGCTCGTGAAGCCGAACACCAGCGACATGCCGTACAGCATCACCGCCGAGGCCAGCACGCCGAGCAGGTAGTACTTCAGCGCCGCCTCGTTGCTCCTCAGGTCACGCTTGCGCCACCCGGCAAGCATGTACGCGGGCAGCGAGAGCGTCTCGAGGGCAACGAAGATCGTGATCAGGTCGCGGGCCGACCCCATGACGATCATGCCCAGGAGCGAGCACAAGAGCAGGAAGTAGAACTCGCCCTCGTAATAGTCGCCCTCCTCGACGTATCTCGACGACATGAGCAGGACGATGTAGCCGACGACCAAGAAGAGGCCTTTGAAGACAAGGGCGAAGTCGTCAACCACGTACGCGCCGCCGACCATCGAGGCGTGGTGGCCCGTGGCCCCGAGCTCGACCACGACGATGAGCGCGCCGAGAAGCCCCCACCCAGAGACGCTGGAGAGGACCCACGTGCGGTCGTCGGAGAGGAAGAGGTCGGCGACGAGGACGACGACGAGCGTCGCCGCCACGATGATCTCGGGCGCGAGGGCGTGGTAGTCGAGGTTGGGAACCTGGAACGGCACGCCCTGCGCGGCGGCAAGCAGCACGGCTGACTACCCCCCGGCCGCCACGCCCGTCGCGGCGTGCACGCCGACGGTGACGGCCTTCACCGCGCCGTCGGTGATGTGGAAGAGCAGGTTGGGAGCGACCCCGAGGGCGACGATGAGGATCAGCAGCGGGGCCCACGCCAGGTACTCGGGGACGTGGAGGTCGTGGATGTGGGCGTGCTGGAACTCGCTCTTGACCGTCCCGAAGTCGACGCGCTGGAGCATCCAGAGGAGGTAGCCGGCCGCGAACACCGTGCCCACCGCGGCCACCGTCATGTACACCCGGAACGTGGTCAGGCTGAGACCGGCAGCCGGTTGGTACGACGACAGGATGGCGGGGAACTCGCCCCAGAAGCCGGCCAGACCGGGAAGGCCGAGCGAGGCCATGGCGCAGAAGCCGAGGATCCACCCCAGCCTCGGCGCCTGCAGCAGCATGCCGCCGAGTCGCTTGATCTCACGGGTGCCGTAGCGCTCCTGCACGGAGCCAGCCACGAAGAAGAGCATGCCCGTGATCAGTCCGTGGGCGACCATGCCGAACACGGCGGCGTTGATACCGAAGCTGGTGAGCGTGGCGATGCCCAGCATCACGAAGCCCATGTGGGCCACCGACGAGAAGGCGATCAGCCGTTTCATGTCGCGTTGGGCCAGACAGGCGAGCGCGCCGTAGATGATCCCGATCACCGCTAACAGACCGATCCACGGCGCCCAGCTGTGGGCCGCCTTGGGCAGGATCGGGATCGCGATCCGCACGAAGCCGTAGGTGCCCAGCTTCAGCAGGATGGCAGCCAGGATCACCGAGCCCACCGTGGGCGCCTCCGTGTGGGCGTCGGGCAGCCAGGTGTGGAACGGGAACATCGGCACCTTGATGGCGAAGCCGATGAACAGACCGGCGAAGATCAGCGAGGCCGTGGCGGTCGGCAGCTGGGCGGCGGCGACCGTGTGGCGTAGGGCGATCATGTCGAAGGTCTGGCCACCCTTGAAGTACAGGGCGAGGAAGCTCAGGATCATCAACGCCGATCCGAACAGGGTGAACAGGAAGAACTTGATCGATGCGTACTGCCGGTTAGGCCCGCCCCAGACGCCGATCATGAAGTACATCGGCAGCAGCACCAGCTCGAAGAAGACGAAGAACAGGATGAGGTCGAGCGCTGAGAAGGTGCCGTTCATGCCCGTGGCCAGGATCAGGATCAGGATCAGGAAGGCCTTCGGGTTGTGCGGTTCGGGGAAGTGGTCCCACGAGTAGATGACGCACAGCACGGTGATGAGCGCCGACAAGGCGAGCAGCGGCAGCGAGATCCCATCGAGACCGATGTGGTAGCGACTGTTGATAACGGGGATCCACTGCTTGTTGGCCACGAACTGCAACCGGGCGGAGTGGCTGTAGTCGAACTGCGTCATCAAATAGACGACGAGGCCCAGACTGGCGAGGCTGGCGAGGAGGGCACCGGCCTTGAGCGTCAGTTCCGCCCGCCGGGGCACGAGGCCCAGAAGGGCGGCGCCGATGACCGGGACGAAGATCGCTCCGGTTAGCGCCCAGTGGTCGAGGGAGTTCATGGTTGCTAGGAGCTCCTACGCAGTGGTCAGGACGAGGATGAGGCCGAACAGGGCGGCGGCGCCGAACAGCACGGCGGCGTACTGCTGCACGCGTCCGGTCTGGATGTAACGGAGGAGGCCGCCGCTCTCCTCGGCGGTGAAGCCCGCGCCGTTGACGGCGCCGTCGACGATCTTCTGATCGACGACGTTGTAGATGAAGCCGGCCACCTTCCGACTGACGAAGGCCACGCCGTTCACAAAGCCGTCGATGATGTGCTGGTCGAACCAGTACACGGCGCGCGCGATCGGGTATTGGATCGGGCGGATGACGCCGTTGAGATAGAGCGCGTCGAGGTAGTACTTCTCCTCGAGGAAGTGGTAGCCGGCGCGGGCGAGGCCGTTGCGCTTGATAAGTCCGTGGGGGCCTTTGTTGGCGAAGTAGTAGCCGTAGGCCACGCCGATGCCAATGAATGCGACAGCTAGAGAGATCGCGGCCAGCGGCACCGAGAAGGCGTACTCGTGGATGACCTCCCGGGTCACGCCCGCGACGTCGAACGACACCCACGTGGGGAACCCGTGGAACCCGAACGCGCTCACCCAGCCGGCGCCGATCGAGCCCACGGCCAGGATGCGGAGCGGCCAGGCCATCGACGGTGGCGCCTCGTGGGGGTGGCCCTCCCCGCGGTACTCGCCCCAGAAGATGAGGTAGCAGGCGCGGGTCATGTACGCCGCCGTCATGAACGCGCCGATGACGCCGACCCACAGGAACAGCGGATAGCCGCCTCGGCTGGCACCGAGCAGGATCTCGTCCTTCGACCAGAACCCGGCGAGCGGGAAGATCCCCGCAAGCGCGAGCGACCCGACCAGGAACGTCCAGAAGGTGGTGGGCATGTACTTCCGGAGCCCACCCATGTCGCTCATGTTGTTGGAGTGCACGGAATGGATGAGGGCGCCGGAGCCGAGGAACAGCAGGGCCTTGAAGAACGCGTGGGTGAAAAGGTGGAAGACGCCGGCCGTCCACGCGCCGACGCCGAGCGCCATCACCATGTAGCCGAGCTGGCTGATCGTCGAGTACGCGAGCACCCGCTTGACGTCGTTCTGCACGAACGCCAGCGCGGCCCCGATGATCACGGTGATGCCGCCGATCACCGCCAATGCGTTGATGCCGTTGCCGAGGGGACCGATCGAGAGGCCTGTCAGGAACACCCCGTAGATCCGGGCCACCAGGTACACACCGGCGACCACCATGGTGGCCGCATGGATCAGAGCCGAGACTGGCGTTGGGCCGGCCATGGCGTCGGGCAACCAGACGTGCAGCGGGAACTGGGCGCTCTTGCCGACAACGCCGAGCAGCAGGAGCAGGGCGCCGACCAGCAGCAGGTGGTGGCTGATCCCGCCGGTGAGCGCCAGCCGGTTCAAGATTCCGATGTCGAAGGTCCGGTGCGCGGCGTAGAAGAGGGTGATGATGCCAAGCATGAGGCCGACGTCGCCGATGCGAGTGGTGATGAAGGCCTTGATGGCGGCGGACGAGTTGACCTCCTCCTCCCACCAGTGTCCGATCAGCATGAACGAGCACACGCCGACCAGCTCCCAGCCAACCAGCAGCTGAAGGGTGTTGGGCGCCACCACCAGGGTGAGCATCGACGCCGTGAACAGTGACAGCGCGGCGTAGAAGTAGGTGAAGCGCCGGTCGCCGTGCATGTACCCGAGTGAGTACACGTGCACCATCAGGGAGATGAAGGTGACGACGAAAAGCATCATCAACGCCAGGCCATCGATGTGCGTCCCGGCGTTGACCGTGATGCCGCCCATCTTGAACCACGTGACGTGTCGCTCGACAGGGACACGTGGCGTCGACATCGTGATCCACTTGATGGCGGCACCGACCGCCAGCAGGAACGAGGCGCTGATGCCGGCTATCCCGATGTCCGCGCCCTTGCCGGGCATGCGCTTCCCGAAGAAGAGGATGAGGAAGAAGCAGGCGCCAGGGATGGCCGGGATCAGCCAGGCGTTGCGCAGGAAGAACATGTCCGCGGTGCCCGCTTAGCCCTTCATCAGGTCGGATTCGTCGAGCGCGATCGACGCCCGGTTGCGGAAGATGAGGACCACGATGGCAAGGCCGACGCCGACCTCGGCCGCGGCGATGGTGATGACGAAGAGGGCGAAGACCTGCCCGGCGATGTTGTGGCGGTACGCGCCGAACGCCACCAGGTTGATGTTGACGGCGTTGAGCATCAGCTCGATCGACGCCAGGACCAGCACGGCGTTGCGCCTGGCCAGCACGCCGTACACCCCGATGCAGAACAGGACGGCCGCGAGGAACAGGAACTGGTTCAAGAGCATCTGATCAGTCCCTTCGGGCGATGGCGATGGCGCCCACCAGGGCGGCCAATAGGAGGACGGAGACGACTTCGAAGGGAATGAGGTATGGCCCGAACATCGAGTTGGCGACGTCGGCCGTTCGTTGGACCCCCGAGATCTTGATGTGGGTGTTGCCGAAGGCGTCTGACAACACCGCCACCATGACGCCGACCAGGAACAGGGCCGTGAGGGCGGCGAGCCACTTCTGATCGTTGTCGAGGTCGGTGTCGCGACCGATCGGGGCTCGGGTGAGCATCGTCCCGAACAGGAACAGCACGACGATGGCGCCGATGTAGACGATCACCTGGACCACGAAGATGAACTCCTGGGCCAGGAGCAGGTACTGCGCGCCGGCGCCGGCCAGAACCACGACCAGGTAGAGCACCGCCCGCACCACATTCTTGGTGGTCACGACCTTCCAGGCCGAGAGGATCATGACGGCGGCCAGGATGCCGAAGACGACGTTCTGGGCGACCACGGGACGGGGAACCTACTTCTTCTGGGCTTGGGCGCCCACTTCCAGCGGCGGCGCTTCGGGCACCGTGTCCATCCACTCGCCGAGCTTGTCCTTGTCGTGCAAGAGGTCGGCGATCTTCCACTCCGAGTACTCGTACTCGGGGCTCCAAAACAGGGCGTCGAAGGGGCAGACATCGACGCAGATCCCGCAGTACATGCACAGCGCGTAGTCGATGTCGAAGCGGTCGAGGGCGTTGACCTGACGGGGCCGCCCGCCGGCCCGGCGGGGCGGCGCCTTCTCCTTGTGGCCCTCGATGTAGATGCACCAGTCGGGGCAGCTGCGGGCGCACAGCATGCAGACCGTGCAGTTCTCCTCCTTGAGGGCGATGACGCCCCGCGCCCGCACGGTGGGCGTCTCCTTCTCCTTGGGGTACTGGGTGGTGACGGCCGGCTGCAGCATGGTGCGCAGCGTCACGCCCAGGCCCTTGACCAAGCCCTTGCCGGGGATGTCAGGCATCAGAAGGCAACCTTGAAGATGGCGGTGATGAGGATGTTGGCGAGTGAGATCGGGATCAGGTACTTCCATGCGAACGACTGGAGCTGGTCCTCGCGGAAGCGCGGATAGGTGAAGCGGATCCAGTAGATGAGGAACGCGACCAGCATGACCTTGGCGCCCAGGATGAAGGGGCCGAGGATGTCGGCGGCCGTGCCGTGCACCCACGGGACCGCCCAGCCCCCGAGGAAGAGGGTGGCGGCGATGGCGGCCAGTGCGAAGGCGGTGGCCGTCTCGGCCATGTAGAAGAAGAGGAAGCGGAAGCCGGTGTACTCGGTGGTGTACCCGGCGACCAGCTCGGACTCGGCCAGGGGCATGTCGAACGGCGCCTGGGTGAGCTCGGCCTGCGACGCAGCGATGAACAGCACGAAGCCCACGAACTGCGTGAGGACGAGCGGGAGGCCGATGCCGCCGAAGCCGAAGATCTCTCCGTTCTGCTGGAACTTGACGATCCCCTGCAGGCTCATGGTGCCGGCCTGCATGACGACGCCGACGACGGCCAGCACGAGCGGCAACTCGTAGGCGATCAGCTGGCCCGCGGCCCGCAAGCCGCCCAGTAGCGAGTACTTGTTGGCCGACGACCACCCGGCCATCAGCACGCCGATCACCGACAACGACGACACGGCCAACGCGAAGAAGACGCCAGTGTCGAGGTTCTCGACGACCAGCCGGGGCCCGGCGGGGATGACGACGAACAAGAGGAAGGTCGAGATGAGGACGACCGTCGGCGCGAGAGCAAAGATCGCCCGGTCGGCCTGGTCGGGGATGATGTCTTCCTTCTGGATGAACTTCACGCCGTCGCCGATGAGCTGGTACCACCCGTGGAAACCCCCCGGCTCCATTGGGCCCATGCGGCTCTGCATGTGCGCCATGGTCTTCATCAGGAAGACGTACCCGAGGGTGAGGGCCGAGGCGGGGATGACCGCCAGCACGATGACGGTCTTGATGGTCGTCTCGGCCCAGTAGGGCAAGGAAATCGCGAGCATTAGCGGTCGATGTCGCCCAGGATGAAGTAGAGGCTGGCGAGGATCGTGATGATGTCGGGCACGTAGGTGCCTCGCAGGACCCACGGCAGCACCGACACGTTGTTGAACGACGCCGAGCGGATCTTGCAGCGGAACGGGCCGAGGCCACCCTGGCTCACGATGTAGTAGCCCATCTCGCCGAGCGGGTTCTCGGTGTGGACCCAGGCCTCCCCGGCCGGGACCTTGATGATGCGGGGCACCTTGGCCTGGATGGGGCCGGCCGGCAGGCCGTCGAGCATCTGATCGACCATCTTGGAGGCCTCGCGCGTCTCCTGCAGGCGGACCCAGAAGCGGGCGAAGGAGTCGCCGTCGGGATGGGTCCAGACCTTCCAGTCGAGGTCTTTCCACGCCAGCGGCAGGTCCTGGTCGCGCCGGAGGTCCCAGTCCAGCCCGCTGGCCCGGATGTTGGCGCCAGACAGACCGTAGGAGAGGCCGACCTCGGCGGGGATGACGCCGATGCCGCGGGTGCGGGCCTGGAAGATCTCGTTGCCCATCAGCAGTTCTTCCAGCTCGTCACAGAACTCGCGGACGCGGTTCATGACGGCGCGGGTCTCGTCGATCCAGCCGCGCGGCAGGTCGTCCTTCAACCCGCCGATGCGATCGAAGTTGGGGTGGAAGCGGCCACCGGTGACGGCCTCGATCTGGTTCAGGACGCGCTCGCGGTCGCGGAAGGCGTAGAAGACCGGCGTGATGGCGCCCAGGTCGGCGCCCATCGTGCCGATGAAGAGCGTGATGTTGGCGATGCGGGCCAGCTCGAAGAGGATCGTGCGGATGTACTGGGCCCGCGGCGGCGCCTCGACCTCCATGAGCTTCTCGGCCGCAAGGATGAACGGCACCTCGTTGGCGAACGAGGAGAGCCAGTCGATGCGGTTCACCAGGGTGGTCACCTGCGGGTAGGTGCGGACCTCGGTGAGCTTCTCGTAGCCCCGGTGCATGTAGCCGCACACGACGTCGGCCCACACGACCTGCTCGCCGTCGAGGCTGGCCACCACACGGAGCGTGCCGTGCGTGGCCGGGTGCTGCGGCCCGATGTTCAGGGTCATGTCCTCGGTCTGCAGCTCGACGTTGACGCGGGCCTCGGCCGCTTGGGACGCGACGTAGGCGCGCCGCTGCTGCTCGGTGACCGCCATCAGCTGGCTCCCTCGCTCGGTGCGTCTTCCTGGGCGGCGTTGATCACCGCGTCCTGGCGGGCCTCTTCGGCCGCCGGCAGGTCCTCGACGTCGACAATGCCGGGCCAGGGCTTCACCTCGCGGGCGAGGAGCGGGAAGTCCTTGCGCAGCGGGAAGCCTTCGAACTCGCCGGGGAGGTAGATGTGGCGCAGATCGGGGTGGCCCTCGAAGGCGAAGCCGTACATCTCCCACGTTTCCCGCTCGTGCCACTCGGCGCCGAAGAAGATGTCGTGGATCGACGCCACCGCGGGTGACTCGTCGTCGAGGTCGGCCTTGAGGGTGATGCCGAGCCCGCGACGCGGGGAGTGGAAGCGGGCGAACACCTGGAAGCGGGTGTCGCCGCCGGCGACACCGGTGACCCATCCGCTCTCGGGCTCGCCCCCGGCCGTCTCGTAGGCGGCAACCGTGCCCGCCTCACTGGGCTGGGGCTCAGCGTCGTGCTCCGCCTCGGCTTCGGCCGCTTCCTCGGGGTCCCGGGCCTCGTCGGCGTCGGCCTCAGGCTCGACCGACAGCGTCTCGGCGTCCTCGGGGTTGGGAGCCGATGGCATCCAGTCGAGCCCCGACAGGAAGTCGAAGTAGTCGAAGCCGATGCTCTTGCACGCTTCGACCGCCCGTCGCCAGTCGTCGCGGCGCACCCGCACCCAGAGGTCTCCCGCCTGGATGTGGAACTCGACGATGGCGTCGCCGAGAGCCGCCGTCAGCTCCTCGAGAACACTCTCGCGAAGGGTGTCGACCTCGGGCGCTTGCTCTTGCTGCTCTTCGGTGTCAGCCGACGACAATGGGCTCCCCTCGCCAGCGCTCGGCCATGTCCTCGGTCTGGATGCGCTGTTGCAGCAGCACGATGCCCTCGAGCAACGCCTCGGGGCGGGGTGGGCATCCAGGCACGTAGACGTCGACGGGGATGACCTGGTCGACGCCTTTGGTGACCGAGTACGAGTCCCAGTAGGGACCGCCGCAGTTGGCGCACGACCCCATGGAGATCACGTACTTGGGGTCGGGCATCTGCTCCCACAGGCGGCGCACGGCGGGCGCCATCTTGTCGGTCACGGTGCCGGAAATGCAGATGAGGTCGGCCTGGCGCGGGCCGGCCGGGAAGGGGATGACGCCCAGGCGCATGATGTCGTAGCGGGGCGAGACCATGGCCGCGCCCATCTCGATGGCGCAACAGGCCAGACCCCACTGGTACATCCAGAGCGAGTACTTGCGGCTGTAGTTCAACAGCCAGGTGAGGGGCTTCAGCGCCGGCTTGCGGAACGTCCCCTTCTCGACGAGACCCAATGTGGCTCCCTCAGATCCAGCGCAGGACGCCCTTGCGCCACGCGTACAGCAGACCGAGGGCCAGGACGACGATGAAGATCGTCATCTCGACCAACCCGAAGACGGCCATGGCGTCCAGGCGCACGGCCCACGGGAAAATGAACACCGCCTCGACGTCGAACATCACGAACAGAAGGGCGTAGATGTAGTACCGGACGTGGCTCTGGGACCACCCGGTGCCCACGGGATCGACCCCGCACTCGTAGTTCAGGTACTTCTGGGGCTGGGGCCGGGTGGGCCGCACCAGGCGTCCCACGCCGAGCATGAGCCCGACCATGAGCACCGCCGCCCCGGCGAAGATCGCCACCGTGAGGTACTGGCGAAGGAAGTCGGACACGGCCGCAATCTAGTGAACGCGTTCACACCCAGCCAAAGCCACGGGGACGCTCAGCCCGGCCGATGAATTCAACGCTGCCAGTGCGTCCTAGCGTCGGCACTTTCAAGGGAGGAACCATGCCGAAGATCACGAAGCTGGGCCGGGTCATCGTTCCCGTGGCCGACCAGGACGCCGCCATCAAGTTCTACACCGAGACCCTTGGATTCAGCCTCACCGCCGACGTCCCGTTCGGCGAGGGCGACCGCTGGGTCGAGGTCACGCCCCCGGGCAGCGGCGCCTCGTTGGCGCTGACACCCCCGCAGGGCGAGTACCAGCCGGGGCGGATGACCGGCGTGGCGCTCGAGTCGCCGGATCCGAAGGCCGACCACGCCGAGCTGAAGGACAAGGGCGTCGACGTCGACGCCGACACCTGGGGCGGCGACGGCACGGTGCCCCTCGGCTTCTTCTTCCGCGACAACAGCAAGAACCAACTGATGGTCGTGCAGTCCCAGTAGGGCTGACGACCTCCGCGTTCTGAGGGTGGATGTCCGGCTCATAGGCCCGACATCCACCCTCAGAACGCGAAAGCGCTAGAGCCGCAGCAGGGTGGCGTGGCGGGCGAAGTCGAAGACGGCTGACGGCAGGAAGCCGACAACGAGGGTGAAGCTGAGAGCGATGCCCAGCGCCAGTCCGGCCCCCACGGCGATCGGGACGGGCCCGGCCGGAACAGCCTCCTCGCCCTCGTCGGCGGGCGCCGCCATGTACATGATGACGATCAGGCGCAGATAGAAGAAGGCGGCGATGACGGCGGCGATCATGGCGATGATTGCCAGCGCGTACGAGCGCGCCTCGACGGCGGCCGAGATCACGTAGAACTTCGCGAGGAAGCCTGACGTGAGCGGGACGCCGGTCTGGGCCAGCAGCAGGACGGTGAACACGAACGCCAGCACCGGCCGCCGGGAGGCAAGGCCTCGGAAGGCGTCGAGGCCGGTGTTCTGGTCGCCCTTGCCGGCCACCACGGTCACCACCGCGAAGCTGCCGATGACCATGAAGGCGTAGGCGAACAGGTAGAAGAGCGCGCCCGCCACGCCTCGGTCGGTCGCCGTCGCGAACCCGACCAGCACGTAGCCCGCGTGCGCGATCGACGAATACGCCAGCATCCGTTTCACGTCGCTCTGCACGACGGCGAGAATCGACCCGACCAACAGCGAGAGCACGGCCAGCACCCACACGATCGGCTGCCAGTCCAGCCGGTAGAGGTCGAAGGTGGAGACGAAGATCCGCAGCAGAGCGGCGAACCCGGCGGCCTTGGCGGCCGCAGCCATGAACGCCGTGGCCGGCGTCGGCGACCCCTGGTACACGTCCGGCGTCCACATGTGGAACGGCACGGCCGCGACCTTGAACCCGAGCCCGACGAGCAGGAGCGCGAAGCCGGCGAGGAAGAGGCCGTTCGTCAGCGCGTTCACCCGGAGGAACTCGGCGATGATGCCGAGGTTGGTGGACCCCGTCGTGCCGTAGACAAGGGCGATGCCGTAGAGGAAGAAGGCCGACGAGAACGCTCCCAGCACGAAGTACTTGATGGCCGCCTCTTGAGATCCCGCCCGGCGCTGCTGGTAGCCGGCGAGTGTGTAGAGGGCGATGGACAGGATCTCGAGGCCGAGGAAGACGACGATGAGGTCGTTGGCCGCCGCCATGAGCATCCCACCCGACGCCGAGAACAGCATCAGCACGTAGTACTCAGGGCCGTCCAGGTCCTCGCGCCGGAGATACCCGTCCGCCAGCAAGGCGGCCATCACCACGGTGCTGATGATGACGACGTAGATGAAGGTGCTGAAGCCGTCGACGACGATGGCGTCGGCGATGGCGGTGCGGGCCCCTCCGTGCCGGACCTGATGCCAGAGGTGAAACGTCGGCCACAGGGCGACGAGGGCGATGACCACCGTGCTGACCGACCACAGCCCGCGGGGCACCCGCCGCCGCAGGAACACCCCGGCGATGAGCATCAGCAGGCCGCCGACGAAGAAGATGGCCTCGGGCGCGATCGTCCACGAGTCGACGTGCGGGAGCTGCAGCGCCTGGCCCGGTTGCTGTGCCTGCGCAAGCGCGGCGATCACGGGTGCCGCCCCTCTGCGGCCCCGGCCGGCTGTTTCGCGCCGGTCCGCTCGTCGACCCGGGCGACAAGCGACTTCACCGTCGGGGCCATGCGGTCGAGCACGGGCTTCGGGTACACGCCGAGGAAGACGATGAGGGCGAGCACCGGCGCCAGCACCGCTGCCTCCTTCAACCGGAGCTCCCCGAACTTGAGGTTGTCGCCCTCGGGTACGCCGTGGAACACGCGCTGGTACGCCCACAGCAGGTAGACGGCGGCGAGGATCACACCCGTGGCGGCGACGACCGCCCACCACCGCCGGCTGATGAATGTGCCGATCAGGATGAGGAACTCGCCGACGAAGCCATTGAGCCCTGGCAGGCCGACCGACGAGAGCATCACCAGCATGAACACGCCCGCGAAGATCGGCGCCACCTTCTGCAGGCCGCCGAAGTCGGCGATCTGGCGGGTGTGGCGCCGCTCGTAGATCATCCCGACGAGGAGGAAGAGCGCACCGGTGGAGAGCCCGTGGTTGATCATCTGGATCAGCCCGCCCTGCACGCCCTGGGTCGTCAGCGCGAACGTGCCGAGGATGATGAAGCCCAGGTGGGCGACGGACGAGTAGGCGATCAGCCGTTTCAGGTCGCGCTGCACGGCGGCGACGATGGCGCCGTAGACGATTCCGATCACACCGAGCGTCAGCAGCAGGGGCGCCAGGTCGTGCGACACCTTCGGGAACAGGTAGAGCCCGAACCGCAGGAAGCCGTAGGTGCCCAGCTTCAGCAGGACCCCGGCGAGGATCACCGAACCCGCGGTCGGCGCCTCGGTGTGGGCGTCGGGGAGCCACGTGTGCAGCGGGAAGATCGGGACCTTGATGGCGAACGAGATGGCGAAGGCGGCGAACAGCCAGCGTGCCGTCGACTCACCGAAGGACTGGTCGCGCGCCAGTGTCTGCAGGTCGAAGGTGAGGTGGTGGAAGTGGCTGGCGTGCAGGAAGACGAGCGCCAGGATGCCGACGAGCATGAGGGCCGAGCCCGTCATCGTGTAGATGAAGAACTTGAGCGCCGCGTACACCCGCCGCTCGTAGCCCCAGCCCCCGATGAGGAAGTACATGGGGACGAGCACCAGTTCCCAGAACACGAAGAACAGGAAGAGGTCGAGAGCCAGGAACACGCCGAGGCAGGCGGCCTCGAGCACGAGCATCCACGCCGTGTAGGCCTTGACGTCGTGGTGGGGATCGGCGCCCGCGAGGGCGAAGGGAAACAGCACAGCAGTGAGCACGACGAGGAACAGCGAGATCCCGTCGATGCCGAGGTGCCAGGAGATTCCCCACTCTTTGATCCACACGTGCTGGGACACGAACTGGAACCCGGGCGTACCCGTGGCGAACTCGTAGAGCGTGTAGCCGGCGATGACCAGAACGGCCATCGCGACCGTGAAGCCGATGACGCGTATCAGCTCGGGGCGGGTGCGCGGCGTGACGACGACCAACGCCGCGCCGATGGCGGGGATGACGATCAGCGCCGTGAGCAGCGGGAACCCGACCATCACGCGGTCCTGAAAATGACGAAGGCGAGCAGGGCAACGGCGCCCGCAGAGACCGCCAAGGCGTAGTTGCGGACGAAACCCGTCTGGACGCGACGGACGGTGGAACCGGTGTCGCGCACCAGCGTGGCGACACCGTTGACCGCTCCGTCGATGAACTTGAGGTCGAAGACGTAGGCCGTCCACACGGCCACGAGACGCACGGGACCGTCGACGAGCGCAGAGATGAAGTCGTTGAAGTACCAGGCGTGTTGAAGGACGGCTGGCTCCAGCCGCTCCTCAGGAACCCGATGGGCGAGGTACACGGCCCGGGCCACACCGATCCCGATGAGGACGAGGACGAGGGTGACGGCGAACAGCGCCCACTTGGTGCCGGTGGACGCCGTCACCACGTGGAGGCTCGAACCGAACACCGGCTCCAGCCAGTTGGCGAGGAACTCGGTGGACTTGTTGATCGGCAGATTGAGAAGGCCACCGAACGCCGACAAGAGCGCCAGGACGACGAGCGGCAGCGCCATCGTCCACGGCGACTCGTGGGGCCGGTAGTCGCCGGCCGCGCCGTGCGCCGCCGCCACGCTTGCTTCGGTTGCAGCCGGCTCGTGTTCGGGCGTGGCCTCGGCCTCCTGCGGTGCCTTTGCGTCCGCCGCTTCCTCCCAGCGGGGCTTGCCGAAGAAAACCAAGAAGACCTGGCGGCTCATGTAGTAGGCGGTGAGCAGAGCCGTGATGGCGCCGACGGCCCAGAGCACCGGGCTCTTGTCCCACGCGTTGACGAGGATCTCGTCCTTCGACCAGAACCCTGCGAATGGTGGAACGCCGGCGATCGCCAGCCAGGCCACGATGAAGGTCGCGGCCGTGATGGGCATGAACTTTCTGAGTGCGCCCATCTTCTTCATGTTCTGCTCGTCGTGCATGCCGTGCATGACGGAGCCGGCCCCGAGGAAGAGCAACGCCTTGAAGAAGGCATGGGTGACCATGTGGAAGATGGCGGCCACGTAGGCACCCGACCCGATGGCCAGGAACATGTACCCCAACTGGGAGATGGTCGAGTAGGCGAGGACCTTCTTGATGTCGTTCTGCGCGCACGCGATGGTCGCCGCGTAGAACGCGGTGGCGGCGCCGATGACCGCGATCGTCGTGCCCGCGGCCGGGGCGTGGAACAGGATGGGGCTGATCCGGGCCATCAGGAACACGCCGGCGGTGACCATGGTGGCGGCGTGGATCAGGGCCGACACCGGCGTGGGGCCTTCCATGGCGTCGGGAAGCCAGATGTACAGCGGGATCTGGGCCGACTTGCCGACCGCGCCGAGGAACAGGAGCAGGGCGATAGCAGTCGCCGTCCCCGAGGAGATCGAGCCGACGTGGCCCAGTACCGCTCCGTAGTCGAGCGACCCGAAGTGGGCGAAGATCAGGAACATCCCCAGCAGGAAACCGAAGTCGCCGACCCGGTTGGTCACGAACGCCTTCTTGCCGGCGACGGCGGCCGTGTTGCGCTCGAACCAGAACGAGACCAGGAAGTACGAGCACGCGCCCACGCCCTCCCAACCGAGGAACGTCAGCAGGAAGTTGTCGGCCATGACGAGCATGAGCATCGAGAAGACGAACAGGTTCAGGTAGACGAAGAAGGTCGGGAACCTGTCGTCGCCGTGCATGTAGCCGATGGAGTACACGTGGATGAGCGTGCTGACGCCGGTGACGAACAGCGCCATGACGATCGACAGCTGGTCGACTCGGAAGGCGACGGGCACCCGGAGGCCGCCGACCGGGATCCAGTCGAACAAGGTCTGCACGAACACCCGGTGGTCGGGCGATCTCTGGAAGAGGGCGATGAACAGGACCACGGCCACCGCGAACGACCCGGCGACCATCGTCGTCGCCAACCATCCCGCCTTGGGATCGCCGAGCCGCCGGCCGAAGAGCAGGAGTAGTCCGAAGCCGAGGAGCGGGAGGGCGGGCAGGAGCCACGCGATGTTCAGCACGATTCTCGGCTCAGCCTTTAAGGAGCGAGATGTCGTCGGCGGTGGCGCCCGCTCGGCGCCGGAAGATGGCCACGATGATCCCGAGCCCGACCACGACCTCGGCCGCGGCCACGACGAGGACGAAGAACACGACGACCTGGCCGCCGATGTCGTCGAGCATGCGGGCGAAGGTGACGAAGGTGAGGTTGACGGCGTTGAGCATGAGCTCGACGCACATGAACATCACCAGCACGTTGCGGCGCACGAGCAGACCCACGGCGCCGATGACGAACAAGAACGCCGCCAGCGTCAGGTACCACGCCCCAGGCACTGTCATGAGGGGGCCGCCTCCGGCGGCGAGGGCATGACCGTCTCGCCGCTGCGCGGCGAAAAACCGGCCTTCACATTGGTTCGCTCGCTGCGCTCGCTCACGGCTCTTCCCTCACCGTCTCGCCCAGACGCTCGGACGAGAGCGGTCGGCGCGCCAGGACGACGGCGCCTACCACGGCGATCACGAGCAGTACCGACGTGGCCTCGAACGGGAGCAGATAACGGGTGAAGATGGCGGTGGCCAGGCGGTTGACATTCGGCTCGGTTCCGGAGTGGGCGGGACCCACTACCGACGGCTGACCCGACAGCCACTGCCACTTGCCGAAGAGGATGGGCAGCAGGATGGCCGCCAGGCCGGCGATGCCCACGCCGATGGCGGCCGGGCGCTGGCCGACCAAGGGATCGACCTCGAGGTCTTCGGCCTGGTCGACGCCCAAAAGCATGATCACGAACAGGAACAGCACGACGATGGCGCCCGCGTAAACGATCACTTGCACGACGGCGAGGAAGTGGGCCTGCTGGGCGACGAACAGCACGGCCACTCCGAAGAGCGTGAGCACGAGGGAGAGCGCGGCGTGCACGGGGTTGCGCGACGTCACCACGCCGAGAGCCCCGGTGAGGATGACCGCGGCGGCCACGATGAAGACGGCCCAGTCCATCAGTGGGCGTCCTCGTCGGGCAGCTCGATGGCCTTCTCGGCCGGGATCTCGCCTGGCGCGGGATCCGCGGCGGCTCCGCCGCCGCGGGGGCGGTGGGTGGGGTCGGGCGGGAGGGCGTCGGATTGGCCCTCCTCGGGCGGGCGCACACCGAAGCCGAGCTCGCCCGACCACGCCACCTTCCCCTCGTAGGCGGCAACACCGTTGGGAGAGGTCGCCCGCATCCAGGCCGACGTGTTGCGCTCGTCGCCGGGACGCCAGTCTTCCCAGGGCTGCTTCTTGGGCATGCCCTGGTCGTCCACCAGCAGTTCGTCGCGCGTGTATACGGCGTCGCGGCGGTCCGTGAAGGAGAACTCGAACATCTTCGACTCGGTGATGGCCTCGGTCGGGCAGGCCTCCACGCAGAGGTCGCAGTGGATGCAGCGCAGGTAGTTGATCTCGTAGACGAAGCCGTAGCGCTCGCCGGGCGACACCGGATCGTCGGGCGGATTGTCGGCGCCCCGCACGTAGATGCAGCGCGCCGGGCAGACACCTGCGCACAACTCACAGCCGATGCACTTCTCCATGCCGTCCTCGTAGCGGTTGAGGACGTGGCGCCCATGGAAGCGCAGCGGCTTCGGGCGCTTCTTTTCCGGGTACGGGATGGTGACTCGCGGCCGGAAGATCTGGCTGAACGTCACTTTGAAGCCGTCGAAAAGACCCATTAGACGCGCACTCCTCCCCCGCGTTCGGTCTCTTCCTCGACCCGTTTCGCACCGACGCGGATCGCGGCGCCGAGGCCACCGAAGTACACGAGACCGGCGCCGGCGGCGCAGGCGACGATCGTCACCGCGTTCCAGCCACTGTGGTGGGGACCCCACGGCCAGTTGGCGTCGTCGCCGATGCGGAGAGCTGCGACCAGCAGCAGCCAGTACAGGGCGAGGGGGATGAGCCGCTTCCACCCCAGGTCCATGAGCTGGTCGTAACGGAGGCGGGGCAGCGTGGCGCGCAGCCACACGTACGCGGACACGAACACGAACAGCTTGAGGAAGAACCAGACCACTGGCCACAGGGCGGGCAGGAAGTTGATGTGCGGCCCCGACGGGCCGCCGAGGAAGAGCGTCACAGCCACGGCCGAGATCGTGATCGTGTTCATGAACTCGGCCAGGTAGTAGAGCGCGAAGCGGACGCCGGCGTACTCGGTCATGTAGCCGCCGACCAGCTCCTGCTCGGCCTCGACGAGGTCGAACGGCGGGCGGTTGACCTCAGCAGTGCCGGCCACCATGTAGATGAGGAAGGGGACGACGCCGAGCTGCCACAGGTTCCAGTTCCACGTCGACTGGTGCACCCAGATGTCACGGGTGGTCAGCGAGCCGGTGATGAGCACGACCGATGCGACCGCAAGGCTCAGGGCCGCCTCGTAGGAGATCATCTGGGCGGACGCCCGCACCGAACCGAGCAGCGGGTACTTCGAGCCCGACGACCAGCCGGCGAGGAACACGCCGTACACGGCGATGGACGACATCGCCAGCAGGAACAGAATGCCGATCGGAGGATTGGCGAGCTGGAGGTAGGTCTTGTGTCCGGCGATGGAGATCGTGTCGCCGACGGGGATGATGGCGAAGGCGGTGAAGGCGGGCACGGCCGCCAGATAAGGGGCCAGCCGGTAGACGCGCCGATCGGCCTCGGCCGGCAGCAGATCCTCTTTGAAGAACACCTTCACGCCGTCAGCCAGCGACTGGAGGATGCCGTACGGGCCGGCTCGGTCGGGACCGATGCGGTTCTGCAGGTCGGAGATGAACTTCCGCTCCCACCAGATGTAGAGCAGCACCGACAGCAGCAGGAAGACGAACGTGATCAGGACCTTCAGGATCGTGATGAGCACGACCGCCAGAGAGATCCCGTTGGCGTACAGCGGATCGCCCATTAGGAGACCGTTTCCACGCGCAGCTCGGTGACGGGTTGGGTGGCGTCGATGAGATCGGCCGCGTCGGCGTCGCCGGGACCGTTGAACGTCAGCGCCGCCGAACCCCGGGGCAAGGCGTCGTCGCCCTGGACCTCGGTCGTGGCCGAGCCGCGGGGCGAGCTGACCTTGACGCGGTCACCGGTACCCACGCCGAGCCGGTCGAGGTCGTGGCCGCTCATGCGCAGGCGCGTCCGCGGCGCCAGGTGGGCGAGCGACGAGCAGTGCTGGACGATGGCGCCCGAGTCGTACAGCTTGCGCGCCGACACGAGACGTACGGCATAAGCGTCGACACGGGGCGCGGGAGACGGTTGGTCGAGCTGGTCGACAGTGAGCATCGGCGGGTGTGACGGCGGTGCGTCCTCCGGCGTCGACTGCTCTCCGTCTTCACGTTCGCCGTCGCCGGTCGCCGGCACCGCCTCGGGACCCGTGACCGACTGGATGTCGGATCCGGCCGTGACGCTCTGGGCGGCGACGGCGCGCATCTCGACCGCCTCGACCGGACGGGTGGCGGCGTGTTCGATCTCGTGCTGCAACTCGCGCGGGTCGAAGGGGACGACGACACCGTCGCGAGTGTCGGGACGCCCGAGGAGCTCCATCGTCACGCCGGCATGCGACGGTGCGAGGCGCTCGATCTCGTCGAACAAGGAACGGAGCGATTCGAAGCCGAGGTCGTGACCGAGCCGGGACGCCACTTCGGCCGCGAGGATCCAGTCGGGCCGGGCCGTCCCGGGCGCCGTCACCTTCTGGTTCAAGACGCTGACGCGCCCTTCGATGTTCGTGGTCGTCCCGCTCTTCTCTCCCGGCCCTGCGGCGGCGAGGACCACGTCGGCTTGACGGGCGGATTCGGTGAGGAAGAGGTCGACGGCGACGACGAACCCCGCGCCCGCCAGCGCCCGCCGGGCCAGGGCCCGATCCGGGAAGTCGGCCAAAGGGTCGGCGCCCAGGAGCAGGAGGGCCTGGATACGGCCCTCCGCTGCGGCGGAGAGGATGCCGGTTGCATCGAGCCCCCGTTCCTCGGGCAGCCGGCTCCACGCGTCAGAGAACCACTGCCGGCCGGCGTCGAGCGACACCCGCCCGGGCAGTACGCCGGGCGCCAGGCCCATGTCGAGGGCGCCGAGGACGTTGCCGCGGCGCAGGGCAGGCAGGAACTTCACGCCCGGGAGGCCGGCGAGCACGCGAGCGGCCTCCGCCACCCACTGCTCGGACTCTGCGACCGACGGCCGGCCCACCACCACGACCACCGGGCCGTCGCGCAGCAACTCACCAGCGCCGTTGCTGCTGTCGATCAGCGAGCGAACGACGTTGGCGGCGTCGCCCGGCGAGTAGGACACGCTGGCCGTCGCATAGCGCGTCATTCCGGTGGGCTGCGGTGTGACCTCGAGGACTCGCGTCTCTCCCTCGACCGCAGCCTGACGCAGTCGCAGATAGAGGACCGGCAGCTCCTCCTTGAGGTCGGCGCCGAGGAGGACAACCGTCGACGCGGTACACGCCTCGTCGATCGTCGCCCGGGGCAACCCCAGCACGAGCTCGGCCGGAAGGCCGTCGCCCATCTGGCAGTCGACCGAGTCGGTGCCGATCACGCCCTTGGCCAGCTTCGCCCACGCGTAGGCGTCCTCATTGGTGAGGCGGGCCCCACCCAGCACCGCGACCGACGCCGGTCCGTGGAGGTCGACGATGTTGCGCAGTTCGCTCGTGACGCGGTCGAGGGCCTCGCCCCAGCCGCACTCGGTCAGCTGGCCGTCGGCGCCGGTCCGCATCAGCGGCGCGCCCAGCCGGTCCTCGTGGTCGCTCGCCTCGTAGCTGAACCGACCCTTGTCACACAGCCAGCCCTGGTTCACGGGGTCACTGTCGATCCCGAGGTAGCGGATCAGGCGGTTCGACGACGACTGAGTCGCGATGCGACAGCCGACGGCACACGCCGTGCACGTGGACTCGACCTGCTCCACGTCCCAGGGCCGCGCCCGGAACCGGTAGGGGGCGGCCAGCAAGGCGCCTACCGGGCAGATTTGCACGGTGTTGCCGCTGAAGTACGAGGAGAACGGCTCGTCGGGGAACGTGAGGACCTGGACCTGGTCGCCGCGCTCGACGAAGTTGATCAGCGGGTCACCGGCGATCTCGTCGGCGAAGCGGGTGCAGCGGGCGCACTGGATGCACCGCTCCCGGTCGAGCAGCACGAGGTCACTGATGTTGATGGGCTTCTCGAAGTGACGCTTCTCCTCGACGAACCGGCTCTCACCGGGGCCGAAGGCGAAGGTCTGGTCCTGCAGCGGGCACTCGCCGCCCCGGTCGCACACGGGGCAGTCGAGGGGGTGGTTGATGAGCAGGAACTCGAGGACGCCGTCCTGGGCCTTCTTGACCCCCTCGGAGGTGGTGACAACCTCCATGCCGTCGGCAACGGAGACAAAGCACGCGGGCTGGAGGGCGAACCCGCGCGGGCCCTTGATGTCGACCAGGCACATCCGGCACATGCCCACCGGCTTCATGCGGGGGTGCCAGCAGAACCGAGGGATGTAAATGCCGGCTCGCTCGGCCGCCGCGATCACGACCTCGCCGGGCTGAGCCTCGATGGCGCGCCCGTCGACGGTGACGGTGACGGTGTCTTTCGCCTGCTGCGTCTGGTCGGTCTGGCTCATCGGAAGGGGCACTGCCCGTCTTTGATGTGGACGAGGAACTCGTCACGGAACATGCGAATGGCCGAGACGATCGAGGAGGGGATGGACGGGCCGAGGACGCAGATCGTTGTCTGCCGCGGCGGCCAGGACAAACCCGGGGCGATGTTGTCGCACACGTCGAGGAGGAGGTCGAGGTCCTGCTCGCGTCCGGCGCCGCTCTCGATGCGGTACATCACCTTGTCCACCCAGCCCGCGCCCTCCCGGCACGGGGTGCACTGCCCGCACGACTCATTGTGGAAGAAGCGAGTGATACGCCACGCGGCCCGAACCGCGCATGTGGTGTCGTCCATCACCACGATCGACCCGGAGCCCAACATGGACCCCGCCTTGCCGACCTCGTCCTGGTCGAGGGGCATGTCGGCCTTGTCGGGGCCGAACCAGGGCGCCGACGCGCCGCCCGGAATGAAGGCCTTGAGCGGACGGTCGTCGATGATGCCGCCACCGAGGCGGGGGTCGTAGAAGAGGTCGCTGAACTTCGTCTTCGCCATCTCGACCTCGTAGTTGCCAGGCCGGTTGACGCGGCCCGACAACGAGAAGATGCGTGTGCCCGTCGACCGGCCCTCGCCCATCGCCGCGAAGGCCGAGCCGCCGTTGAGGGTGATCCACGGGAGGTTGGAGACGGTCTCCACGTTGTTGACCACGGTGGGCGCCCCGTACAGACCGATGGCGGCCGGGAAGAACGGCGGCTTGATGCGCGGGAAGCCCCGTTTGCCCTCGAGGCTCTCCAGGAGCGCCGTCTCCTCGCCGCAGATGTACGCCCCGGCGCCGGGATGGATCACGAGGTCGATGGACCACTCCGACCCGAGGATGTTGCGGCCGATGGCGCCGTACTCGTAGGCCTCGTTGACGGCCTGCGTCATGCGCTCCAACCCGAGGGCGAACTCGCCGCGCACGAAGATGAACGCCTGGGCGGCGCCGACCGCGTACGCGCAGATGAGCGCCCCCTCCACGATCTGGTGAGGATCGGTGACCATCAGCTGGTGGTCCTTGAAGGTGGCAGGCTCGCTCTCGTCGCCGTTGACCACCAGGTAGACGGGCTCGGCCTTGCGCAACATCGACCACTTCTGGCCCGCAGGGAACCCGGCACCGCCCCGGCCCAGAAGGGTGGCCGTCGTCACCTGTTCGACGAGCTGTTCGCGCGGTGTTTGCAGGGCCTTGCGCAGGCCCTCGTAGCCGCCGTTGTCGAGGTAGGTACGGAGGGTCCAGGAGTCGGGCAGCCCGTAGCGGGCGGTGACGATCGGCAGGGGCAGGTCGACGGCCATCAGCCCTGCTCGTCCACGGGAGTGTGCTCCTGCACCGGTTCGACGGCGGCGTCCTCCGGCGCGCCGGCGACGAGACCGACGGCGCGGCGGGTGCGGCACAGCGTGCCGTGGGGCGGGATGTCATCGGACAGGCGCCCGGCCGCCAGCTCGTCGACCAGGTGGTCGAAGCCTTCGTTGCTCACCTTGCCGAAGAACCGCCAGTTCACCGCCAAGCACGGCGCCTGCCCGCACAGCGCAATGCACTCGACCTCTTCGATCGTGAAGTTGCCGTCAGGCGTGGTGGCCCCCGACTTGATGCCGAGCTTCTCCTCGGCGTGCTCGAGCAACTCGTAGCCGCCGTTGAGGAGGCAGGCGATGTTCGTGCAGACGGAGATGAGGTGCTTGCCGACTGGCTCGAGAAAGAGCATGTCGTAGAAACTGGCCGTGCCGAGCACCTCGGCCGGCGTGAGGTCGAGGAGCTCGGCGATGTGCTCCATGGCGTCGGGGGTGACCCAGCCGTCCTGCTCCTGGGCCATGTGCAGCAGGGGAATGAGCGCGGAGCGGGGATGGGGGTAGAGGGCGATGGTGTCGCGCGCGCGCTCGACCATCGGCGCCGAGAGTCTGGCCATGGGCTACCGATCCACCTCGCCCATGATCGGGTCGACCGACGAGATGATCGCCACCGCGTCGGCCACGAGCCCGCCGCGCATCAGGTGGGGCAGCGTCTGGAGGTTCACGAATGACGGGGCTCGGATGTGGAGGCGGTAGGGCTTGGCGCTGCCGTCAGAGACGAGGTAGCAACCCAACTCTCCTCGAGGCGACTCGATGGAGACGTACACCTCACCCTCGGGAACCTTGAAGCCCTCGGTGAAGATCTTGAAGTGGTGGATCAGCGCCTCCATCGACTCGTCGATGCGGGCGCGGGGCGGGGGCGTGACCTTCTTGTCCTGAATCCGATAGTCCCCCGCCGGCATGCGATCGACGACCTGGCGGATGATCCCAATGGACTCCCGCACCTCGTTGAGCCGGATCGCATAGCGGTCGAAGACGTCGCCGTAGCTCCCGACGACGATGTCGAACTCGACCTCGTCGTAATGCAGGTAGGGCATGGCGCGCCGCAGGTCCCATGCGAGCCCGGTGGAGCGAAGGATCGGACCGGTCGTCGAGAGCGCCAGCGCCTGCTCAGTGGTGATGACACCGACGCCCTGGGTGCGCTCACGCCAGATCGGCTGGCCAGTGAGGAGCTCGTCGTACTCGTCGAGGTGATCAGGCAGGTAGTCGCAGACCCGCAGCACGTCGTCGCGCCAGCCGTCGGGCAGGTCAGCGGCCACGCCGCCCGGCCGGATGTAGTTGTGGTTCATGCGCAGGCCGGTCGTCTTCTCCAAGAAGGCGAGCACGTTCTCGCGGTCCCGGAAGCCGTAGATCGCCATCGAGATGGCGCCCAGGTCGAGCCCGTTCGTCGCCAGGAACAGCAGGTGCGACGCGATTCGCTGGAGCTCGGACATCAGCATGCGGATCCACTGGGCCCGCTCCGGCACCTCGATGTCGAGCAGCCGCTCGACGGCCAAGGCGAACACCAGCTCGTTGTTGAGCGGTGACGCGTAATCCATGCGCGTGACGTTGGTGGGCCCCTGCAGGTACGTCAGGTCCTCGCCCTGCTTCTCCATGCCGGTGTGCAGGTAGCCGACGATCGGCTTGCAGCGCAGGACCGTCTCGCCGTCGAGCTCGAGCATGAGGCGCAGCACGCCGTGGGTGCTGGGGTGCTGCGGCCCCATGTTGATGATCATCGTCTCGTCGTCGCTGATCTCGACGTCGACGTCGGTGTGGGCGACGCCCCGGAGGACTGCACCCTGCTCGAGGGCCTCGACAGCCGGGCTCGTCTCGTCGCGAGGCTTGAGCTCCTGGGCGCCCTCGGCGGTCTCAGCAGTGAGGTCTGTCATGCGATCACCTCCTCACCGTGGTCCCGGCGCGTCTTTGAACTGCACTGGGATGCGACCGATGGGGTAGTCCTTCCGCAGGGGATGGCCCTCCCAGTCGTCGGGCATGAGGATGCGGGTGAGATCGGGGTGCCCCTCGAAGACGATCCCGAACATGTCGTAGACCTCGCGCTCCAGCGCCTCGGTGCCGGGGAAGATCTCGAACAAGGTGGGAAGCGTCGGCTCCCGCTCGGGCACCTGCGCCCGCACGCGGATGCGCTTGCCGTCCTGCATGTTCAGCAGGCTGACCGCCACCTCGAAGCGCTCCGGCGCCACGCCCACGGCCACCGGGCGGTCGATGGCGAGCAGGTAGTCGACCGCAGTGAGGTCGGAGCAGAACGCGTAGCCGTCGTCGCGGAGGGCGGTCACGATCTCGAGATAGTTGCCCTGGTCGACGTGCACCACCAGCTGATCGCGCGAGAGCGAGCTGGGCGCGCCGTGGATGAGGGCCGGTTCCTCGACCTCCGTCTCCCCCGCCGTAGGGACGTCCTGGTCAGTCATCCTCTAGTGCGGCGTACCGACGGCGACCTTGGGGCCGGGGTGATCGAGGTGGTACTCGGCGCCGCGGCCGGTCTCGTCGCGGCGCTGGGTGATCTCACCGGTGCGGATCATCTCGTGGAGCGTGAGGATCGAGTGCATGAGCGTCTCGGGGCCAGGCGGGCAGCCGGGCGTATAGACGTCGACCGGCACGATCTGGTCGACGCCCTGCACGATGGCATAGTTGTTGAACATCCCGCCGGTGGACGCGCACACGCCCATCGAGATCACCCACTTGGGCTCGACCATCTGGTCATAGATCTGACGCAGCACCGGGGCCATCTTCTGCGACACCCGTCCGGCGACGATCATGAGGTCGGCCTGCCGCGGCGAGGCTCGGAAGATCTCCATGCCGAAACGGCTGAGGTCGTAGTGGGCGGCGCCCGTCGCGATCATCTCGAGGGCACAGCAGGCCAGGCCGAAGGTGGCGGGCCACACGCTGTTGCGCCGGGCCCACTTGACCAGGTCCTCGAGAGAACCGGTCAGGAAGTTGTGCTGGAGGTCTTCGAGTCCCATCCGCGCTCCCCTAGGCCGCCGGTTCCTGCCGGCCGACGTCCACTCGCTTCACGGTCGTCGCCGCGGTGCGCTCGGGCGACCGCATCGACTCCGGCAGCCCGGCCACCGGCCGGATGCGCTTGAGCGGACCCCAGTCGAGGGCGCCATTGCCGATCAGGAACACGAACGAGACGAACACGGCGACCGCGAACAGCACGAACTCCCACAGCCCGAACGCGCCCAGCTGGCGGTAGATGACGGCCCACGGGTAGACGAAGATGATCTCGATGTCGAAGATGATGAAGATCATCGCCACCAGGTAGAAGCGCACCGGAAACCGCTCGGCCGGCTCCCGTTCGGGGACGATCCCGCACTCGTAAGGAGCCTCCTTGGCGGCGGTGGGCCGCTGCGGCGCGAGCATCCGGGACGCGAAGAACGACACGCCGGCGAAGATGCCCGCCAGGATGAACATGGCGAGGATCGGTAGGTAGTCGATCACGGCCTACCCCTTTCCTACGGGCTCGAGCGCGGTTCCCCGCGCCGCCCACGCCTGCTTGTCCCTTCGGTGCAGCACATAGCACGCGATGCCGAAGATGATCCCTGACGAGATCCCGACGAGGATGGGCTTCCGCCGCACGTTCCCAAGGTCACGGACCATGACCACGGAGACGAAGGGCTGCGCCGGGTCAGCGACAGGCTTCGGAGGCGCCTGGCCCGGCGCCGTCACCTGTGGCCTCACCTTCTGGACCTGCACGACGAAGTAGTGCGGCTTGTGGAAGAAGCCCAACGCGTCCGGCGGGTGGTTCCACGTCGGGAGGTACTTCTCACCGCCCTTGTCGTACGCGGCGACGGCGATGTAGTCGCTCGACGCCGCGAAGATTCCCTGCTTCCCGCTCGTCGCGGGCGGCGCCAGCTCGGGGTCTGCGGCGGCGGCCGCCGCCGTTTCGTTGGGGTCACCGATCTGGAGTTGATGCCAGCCTCGGGGGAACCCGTCGAGCACGGGCAGCGTCGACGTCGAGACGTCGCCTTGGATCACCTGCTGGACCTTCCAGGTCGGCGGGTTGCCGGTGAACCCAATTCCGTAGACCGTCCAGATGATCGACATCAGCGTCATCCAGCCGAACAGGCCGGCGACCGCGATCAGGAACCCGACGCGGGCACCCATGTTGGTGGAGAGCAAGAGGTACACGCTGCCCGGGAGCAGGACGACCGCCAAGAGGACGACGAGCAGCCCGTGGATCTGCGGCTCCCACTTCAGGGCGAAGGCAAGGGTGTGAATCACAGCGTGCGCTCGTAATCGACGATGGCTTTGATCTGGTCAGCGCTCAACATGTCGCTGAAGTGAGGCATGATGCCGTGGCTCACCCCTCGTTCGCCATACGGCTTGCCAAGGTCGGCGGTGTTCGTCACCCAGTCGATCTGGTCCTTCGCATCGGGGAACTGCCGAAGGGTGTCGCCATCGGTGAGGTTGGGGCCGAACGCGCCCCCACCGTCGACCCCTGGTTCACCGTAGGAGAAGCCCTGGGTGTGACAGCGGGCGCAGTACCCGTCGAAGAGCGTCTTGCCGTCGGTGCCAGAAGGCGCCGCCGCAGCCAAGGCCTTCGCGGGACCGATCGAGATCGAGTGGAGGTAGGCGAGCAGGTCCGAAATCTGCTGGTCGTTCATCGGGCCGCCGCCCGCGATGCCCCACGCCGGCATCGGCGTGTTCGCTCGCCCGTAGGTGATGATGTTGGTGATCTCGGTGTCCCGGTAACGGAGCGTGACCGTGTTCAGCGGCGGGCACTGCCACGTCACCTGCTTGGGAGGGTTCGTGCCGGGAAGCGAGTAGCTGGTGGACCCGCCGGTGCCGTTCGGACCGTGGCAGTTCGAGCAGCCGAAGTGGGGCACGCGGGAGCCGGGGTCGCTCGGCGGCGGAGCGGGAGTGAACAGGTTCAGGCCGCGTGCGACGGCCCGTTCGTCGAACCCGCGCTGGGCGCCCGCCTGGCGGGACGGCTCCCGCAGCCAGTACAGCGGCAGCCCCACGGCCAGAACGCCGAGAAAGATCAGCGCCCACATCAGGAAGCGGTCGAGGCGCGGGCCCTCCATCGCGTCGTCCTCGAGGTACGGGCGGCGGTTCGGCGCCAGCTCGATCTCCGCTCCCGGCTCGGCCGTGCGGTGGGTGGTCGTGAAGATGTAGACGAGCCACGCCACGATCGCCACGATGGCGATCGCGAGCCCGATCTTCTGCTGAGTCGTGACTGCGAAGATCAAAGGTCAGCCCGCCGACGACTCGCCGTTGCAGTGCGGGCCTTCAGCGTCTTGCCCAGTCGTGTTCGTGCCGATCGGTGGACCGATGATGACGGTCTTGGTGTCCACGAAGACACTGCCGCCCTGCACGCTGACGACGAAGCGGTCCATCCCACGCGGTGCCGGGCCTCGCTTCTGCTCACCGACGTGGTCATAGCGCGAACCGTGGCACGGGCACTCAAACCACTGCGAGCTCACGCACCAGGGCACGCGGCATCCGAGGTGAACGCAGCGCTGGTAGAGGGCAACCACGCCCTGCTGCATGCCGGGAACGACGGGCCCCAGGGCCGGGACCTTCGCTGCTTTCGGCGCGTCCTCTTTGGGATAGGCGTTGATGTAGAAGCGCCCCTCGGGCGAATAGAAGGGCGTCTTGTTGTCGCGGATCTGGGCCAGGATGCTGTCGAGGCTCCCGGCGTTGATCTTGGATCCGAACCCGCCGGACAGCTTCGGCCACAGGAACGCCAGCACGGCACCGCCAAAGCCGGCGAGGCCGAGAGCAAAGCCACCGACGATGCCGCGGTTGAGGAACTGGCGTCGCGTGACTCCCAGCGTCTCGGGGTCCATCGGCGGGAGCATCGGAGGCTGCGCCTCCGTGGTGGTCGCGGGGAGTGCGCTCGCCCGTTCGACGTCGGTGCGGGCCAGGCGCTCGATCTCTCGGCCGGTCGTCCGCTGCTCCCCCGCGCCGACGAGGACCTCCGCGGCGCTTTCTTCGCTGCGGTCCTTCTTGATCGTCTCCCGCGAGAGATAGCCGGTGGCGCGCTCGGTGTCGCGGCGACGTGCGGTCGTCACCACCATCAGGAAGGCCAGGAAGACGACGGCGATGACGCCGATGAGGACGATCGTGGATGAGCTCATGCGTTTATGAACGATCTACAGGTCGAAGAAGAGCCCGTCACGCCACGGGAGGGTGAAGTTGAAGCCCGGGCCCCGGAAGAACGAGCCGATGATCACGAGGACGGCCCAGAACATGAGGAAGATGGTGAAGAGCGCAATCGCGAACTTCCGATCCTCAGGCTTGTGGCTGGGGTTGCGATCGCTGAACGGCGCCAGGATCAGGGCGAAGATGCCGATGCCCGGGATCGTCACCCCGGCGACCATCGGGTGGAACATCGTCAGCAGCTCCTGCAGCCCGAGGAAGTACCAAGGCGCCTTCGACGGGTTCGGCGTGAAGTTGAAGTTGGCGGTCGCCAGCAACGGGGCGTTGACGAACGCCGAGAACACCAACAGGAACGCCGTCATCGCCAGCGAGGCCACGAACTCGCCCACGAGCAGGTGCGGCCAGACGTGGACCTTGTCGGTGGGCTGGGCCTTGACGTCCTGGATGGAGCCGGCCTTGACGACCGTCAGCAGGCGCTGCGTGTGCCCCTCGGGGCCCTTCAGGGGCGGGGCCGCAACGGCCGTGGCCGCGGGCGCAGTCGCGGCAGCCGCCGCGGGAGCGGCGCCAGCGGCGGCAGGCGTCGCGGCCTGACCGGTCAGAAGGCTGGCGGGGATCTTCTCGCCGTCGTCGTCGCCCGCGGGAGGCGACGCGTCGGCGCCGCCATCACCGGCGCCACCTCCGCCGCCTGTGGGCGCGGCCCCGAGCGCTTCGCGGCGCTCTCTCGAGCGACGGAGGAGGTGTTCAGGAACTTCAGCCATATCGCTTTCTCCTCCTCTCTTACAGCGGGCCCGAGATGCCGCCGTCCTTGCGGACGCGCCAGAAGTGGATGGCCATGAAGATCACGGTGACGAACGGGAACAGCAGGACGTGCAGCACGTACCAACGCAGCAACGTGTCGGTGCCTATCTCGACGCCGCCCAATAAGACGAACTTCACCTGCTGGCCGAAGACAGGCGTGTACCCGATCATGTTCGTGCCGACGGTGACGGCCCAAAGCGCAAGCTGATCCCACGGCAGCAGGTAGCCGGTGAACGAGAGCAGGAGGGTCAGCGTCAGAAGAATGACGCCGATCACCCAGTTGAACTCCCGTGGTGGCTTGTAGGCGCCGTGGTAGAAGACGCGCGCCATGTGGAGGAACACCGACAGCACCATGAGGTGGGCGGCCCAGCGGTGCATGTTCCGCACGAGCAACCCGAAGGCCACGCCGGTGTGGAGCGACTGGATGTCGTTCCAGGCCTGGGCCGACGTCGGCCGGTAGAAGAACATCAGGAAGATGCCCGTGACGGTGAGGACGATGAACAGGAAGAAGGAGAGCCCGCCCAGACACAGCGTGTAGCTGACCTTCACCGCGTGCCGCTTCACCTTCACCGGGTGGAGGTGGTACAGCAGGCTGTTCATGATCACGTAGGACCGGTTCCTGGGGCTGTCGGTGTAGCCCTTGCGGAAGATCGACCCGGGCCGGAAGATCGCCGTCCACGCCTGCGAGCCGCGGACCTTGTCGCCCACCTCCGCCATACGGTCACCCATGGTGCGGTGACCGTTGCCGTTTCCGTTGCCGTTGCCCCGGCGCGCCATCGCTAGAACCTCATCCCGTAGGCGTACCCGTGGTTGCTGTCTCGCTGGTGCCTGTCGCCGTCGCGAGGCGCGGGGCCCGTCTTCCCGAGGATGATCACGCCGGTCGGACAGCGGTCGACGCAGAGGGCACACCGGGTGCAGACATCCTCGTCGATGACGAACACCACGTGGTCGTCGGGGTCGACGCCCGGCTCGGCGGTGTTGACCGCCTCGGCGACCGTCTCGGGCGTCAGCATGTGGATGCACTTCCACGGGCAGATGTCGACACAGCCCTCGCACATGATGCATTCGGACTGGTCGATGTGGATGAACTGCTTGGGCTTGACCGCCTTCTGCAGCTCGTCGGGCGACACCTCCTGCAGGACGTAGTCGCCGGGGAACGAGGGAAGGGGCGGGTTGGCGTCGGTCTTGGCCATCGGTCCTTCCTTATGCCCTCTTGACCACAGGCCGGCCGAACGTCGAGGTCCGCGCCACCTCGGTGGTAACCGGCTTGCGGCCACGCTTCTGGTAGGAGATCCACAACGCCACCTGGAGGGCCAGGAACACGATGTACATGGTGGCGACGATGATGTCGCGGAGCGCCTGGAACGAGACGATGATGCGGCCGCGACCCGCGGCCGCCTCGACGGCGGCGTTGGAGCCCGTGAAGATGACCGGCCACTTGGTGGACACGGCGAACCAGATGCGGTCCGACCGCCACAGGAGCTGGTTGTCGGCCCACTTCATCCACTCGTTGGGCACGACGCCGTAGGCGAGCAGCAGGACGCCGAAGACGAAGGTGGCGCCGATCATGGCCTCGCCCCACGTCAGCGGGGTCCCAGGGGGCCGTCGGCGGCCGACGAGGAAGATCACGGCGATGCCGGCGAGGAAGAAGAACAGCGCGACGAAGAACTCGAGGCGTATCGGATAGCCGAGGACGACGCCGACGACGACCGGGATGCCGACGAACACCACGACGAGGAAGCCGACCAGGGTGAAGATGCCGAGCATGCGGAGGAGCAGGGCCCTGTCGCGCACTCTCTTCACCTCCTCCCGGACCTCGTGAACGCGCTCACATTCTAACCGGACGCTCGGGCGACCCGGCAAAGTTCGACTGGGCGCGTTCTACCACGGCCCTTTGCGGACCCACATATCGGGGCGGCTTGGTCGGGCGGCGGGACTCACGCCTAAATTGCTGGCCGCATGGCCCAGGTCCCCGACTACCTGCTGCAACGTTCGCGCGAGCGCCGGGCTGCGCTGGGCTTGCCACCGTCCGGCGGGGGTGAGGCCCCACCTCCGGCGGCCCCGGCCGAGGGCGGAGAAGCGCCCGCTGCCGCACCGGCACCCGGGGTCCCGGCCCCGGCAGAGGCGGCCGTTCCGGCGACGGCAAGCGAGGCCGCGGTCCCCGCCGTGGCCGAGCCCGTCGCCCCCGCCCCGCCGCCCCAGGCGGTCCGCAGCGGCATCCCGGCGTGGGTCGTGCCCGTGCTCGCCCTGCTACCGATCTGGGCCTTCGCCTACCTCGGCGCCCTCAACCCGCCGTCGTCGGCGGCCCCGATCCTGACCCCGATCCAGCAGGGCGCCGCGGTCTTTGCCAAGAACTGCAGTCCCTGTCACGGCGCCCAGGGCGAGGGGGGCGTCGGCCCGAAGCTGGCCGGCGGCGAGGCCAAGCTGACGTTCCCCAACGAGGCCGACCACATCGCCTGGGTCGACACCGGCTCCGCGCCCCACAAGGGCCAGCCGTACGGCGATCCCAACCGGGCGGGTGGCCAGCACATCGCCAAGAGCGGTGGTATGCCCGCGTTCAAGGGCACACTGACTGACACGGAGATCAAGAACGTCGTCACCTTCGAGAGAGACGGACTGAAATGAGTTCACCCACCCATGACGTTCTCGTCGTGGGTGGCGGGCCGTCGGGCGCGGCGTGTGCCTACTGGCTGGCTGAAGCCGGCCACGACGTGCTGCTGGTCGAGAAGAAGCGCTTCCCGCGCGAGAAGACCTGCGGCGACGGGCTCACGCCGCGAGCTGTTCGCCAGCTGGAGGACATGGGCCTGGCCGAGGAGCTCGCCGGTCACCACCGCTTCGGCGGCCTGCGGTCGATCGCGTTCGGCAAGACGCTCGAGCTGGAGTGGCCGGAGACGGCGGAGTTTCCCCGGTACGGCTACGTCGTCACTCGCCACGACCTCGACGCCCTCGTCGCCGAGCGGGCGGTGAAGGCGGGGGCGACCCTGTGGCAGGAGACCGAAGCGACGGCGCCCGTGGTCGACCGCGGCGTCGTCCGCGGCGCCGTCGTCAAGCGCAAGGACACGGGCACGGTCGAAGAGGTGCGGGCCCAGTACGTGGTCGTCGCCGACGGCGCCAACTCGCGCTTCGGACGGGCGCTCGGCACCGAGCGGGACCGGGCCTTTCCGCAAGGGATGGCGATCCGCGGCTACTTCACGTCTCCCCGGCATGACGAACCGTGGATCGAGTCCCACCTCGACGTCCGCGACAAGGCGGGCAACGTGCTGCCGGGCTACGGCTGGATCTTCCCCGTCGGCGACGGCCGCGTGAACGTCGGCGTGGGACTGCTGTCGACGTTCAACCAGTGGAAGGCGGTGAACACGTCCAAGCTGATGGACGACTTCATCGCCTGGGCGCCGAAGTCGTGGGGCATCTCCCCGGAGACGTCGTGCGGCCCGCCTACCGGCGGGCGGCTGCCGATGGGGCTCTCGGTTGGACCCCGGGTCGGCCCCAACTTCCTCGTCACCGGTGACGCCGGCGGCGCCATCAACCCTTTCAACGGCGAAGGCATCGCCTACGCCTACGAGACCGGGCGCTTCGCGTCCGACGCCCTGCGCGAGGCGCTCACCACCGGCAACGGCTTGGCCCTCCAGGCCTACGACCGCCGCCTCCAGGACGAGTGGGGGCTCTACTACCGCGTCGCCCGTGCCTTCGTGCGAGTGATCGGCCACCCCGAGGCCATGCGGGTGATGGTGGGCACCGGCATGCACTCCCGCACGCTCATGGAGTGGGTGCTGCGGATCATGTCCAACATGCTCCGCCCCGACGAGCTCGGCCCGGCCGAAGCGATCTACAAGTCGGTCGCCACCCTCGCCCGCGTCGCCGCCTGAACTACGGCAAAGAAGGGGTGGACGGGCGCACCCTCTCCCTGTTCGTTCGCCTTGTGCGCGCCTTCACGAATCTCCTGCATCCCAGTGGTCGTGATCTGGCTGTCAATCGGTGAAATCACAGCCGTTCGGGTGCATGAGATTTGTGAGCGGCGCACAACCCGCAGGATGGACCGCGATGACCTGTACGCCGTCCCTCCTTCAGAGCCAGAAGCCGGCAGCCGATGCAACGTCAGTGATCTGTCCGACTTGTGGCGCGCGCAACCCCGAGGGCTCGCAGTGGTGCGAGGTCTGCCTGCACCGGTTCGGCCCCCTGCGGCCTCCGACGCCGAAACTTCCCGAGTCGAAGACCGCTTTCGTACGAACGGCGTCGACCACCCTCACGCGACTGGCGGCTCGAGGACCACTCGTGTTCGTCGAGCCCGGTGGCGACGTCCAGGCGACAGTGCTGAGCCAGCGGCTTGGCAAGGGCGAGGGCGAGAGCCTGGGCGACGCCCTTCTCGCTCACGACTCGCTGCGACATCTCGACGAGCGCCATACCGCTATCGACACCGACGATGTTCCGGTCTTCTACGTGGAGCGCTATCGGGCGGCGAGCAAGCCGGCCTTCGCCGTGTTCGACGCCGCAGGTACGCCGCTTGCCGTCTACCTATCCGACGATGGTGTCGTCATCCGCGACGGCACGGGCGCGCCGGTGGGACGGCTCGTGCCGTGGAAAGACCGCTTCCAGTTCCTCGAGACGGGCGGCGAGGTCCTGGCCCAGTGCTGGCGTGAGCCGGTCTACGTGCAGTGGCTGGTCGACGACCAGTGGGGTCTCACCGTGTTGACGGAGCCCAAGGTGTTCGACCGGCGGGCCCTTGTGGCCCTTCCGCTCGTGTGCCGTCTGCTCTGGTCGGCCGGCCTCCCTCGCCAGCGCACCGACGCCGAGATGCTTCGCTAGACGATCGCCCTTGCCGCGGCGGCGGCGAGATCCGCGGTGCGTTCCAGCTCGTCCTTCGGGTGGGCGAGGCTCGGGAAGATGGCCTCGAACGGGCTGGGTGCCAGGGCGATGCCGCGGTCGAGCATCTGGTGGAAGAACCGGGCGTAGCGATCGCCATCAGCCGCCTTGGCTGACTCGTAGTCGGTCACCGGCGTCTCCGAGAAGAACAGCCCCATGAGCGGACCGACGACCGGCACCTGCACGGCGAGACCCGCCTCGCTGATCACGTCGGTGAGCCAGGCGCCGAGCTCCTCGGCCCGCCCGGCGAGCATGCGGTACGAGGCCTCGTCGAGGGCGTCGAGCACGGCCAGCCCCGCGGCCGTCGCCAGCGGGTTCCCCGACAAAGTTCCCGCCTGGTACACGGGGCCCTCCGGCGCCAGGAGGTCCATGACGTCGGAGCGTCCGCCGAAGGCGGCGAGCGGGAGCCCACCGCCGATCACCTTGCCGAAGCACGAGAGGTCGGGCGTCACCCCATAGCGCTCTTGCGCCCCACCGGACCCCAACCGGAAGCCGGTGATTACCTCGTCGAAGATCAGAAGGGCGCCGGCCGCGTCGCAGGCGGTCCGCAAACCGTCGAGGAACCCGGGCGCGGGCGGCACCAGGCCCATGTTGGCGGCGACCGGCTCGACGATGACGCACGCCACGTCGTCACCCACGTCGGGCACGACGTTGTAGGGCACAACGATCGTGTCGGCCACCGCCGACGAAGGGACACCTGCCGACCCCGGCAAACCGAGGGTCGCCAGGCCGCTGCCGCCCGCGGCCAACAGAGCGTCGCTGTGGCCGTGGTAGCAGCCCGCGAACTTCACCACGCGGTCCCGGCCGGTCGCACCGCGCGCCAGACGCACCGCGCTCATGGCCGCCTCGGTGCCGCTGTTGACCAGGCGGACCTTGTCGCACGAAGGCACCCGCGAGCGGATCGCCTCCGCCAGCAGCACCTCGCGCTCGGTCGGCGCGCCGTACGACGTGCCGTCGCCCGCCGCTTCGCGCACCGCCTCGACGACGCGCGGATCGGCGTGGCCCAGGATCGACGCGCCCCACGACTGCACGTAGTCGACGTACTTGCGGCCCTCGACGTCCCAGACGTAGCAGCCCTTGGCCCGGGCGACGAAGTACGGCGTGCCCCCGACGGAGCCAAAGGCCCGCACCGGCGAGTCGACTCCGCCCGGGATGACCTCGGACGCCCGCTTGAACAGCTCGGCGTTGTCTGTCACAGACCTCGTTCGGCGAGCTCGCGCGCGAAGTAGGTGAGGATGATGTCGGCGCCCGCGCGCTTCACTGCGGTGAGGTGCTCGAGGGCGACGGCGTCGCCGTCGATCCAGCCTCGCTCGGCGGCCGCCTTCACCATGGCGTACTCACCGGACACGTGATAGGCGGCGAGCGGGACATTCAGACGACGGCGAGCCGCAGCGATGACGTCGAGGTAGGCCAAAGCCGGCTTCACCATCACCATGTCGGCGCCCTCGTCGACGTCGAGGGCGATCTCGGCCAACGCCTCACGGCGGTTGCGCCAGTCCTGCTGATATCCCTTGCGGTCGCCGCCACCGGCGATCGTGACGTCGACGGCATCGCGGAACGGGCCGTACAGCGCCGACGCGTACTTGGCCGCGTACGCCAGGATGGCGACGTCGCTACGGCCGTCGGCGTCGAGGGCAGCTCGGATCGCCGCCACCTGGCCATCCATCATCCCCGAGGGGGCAACGACGTCGGCCCCCGCCTCGGCCTGGGCCAGGCCCGTGCGGGCGTAGAGCTCGATCGTGGCGTCGTTGTCGACGCTGCCGTCGGGCAGGAGCACGCCACAATGGCCGTGGTCGGTGTATTCGTCGAGGCAGAGGTCGGCCATCAGGACGACCGAGTCACCCACCTCGTCACGCAGGTCGCGAAGGGCGACCTGCACGATCCCATCCGGGTTCCAGGCCTCCGACCCCTGCGCGTCCTTCCGGGCGGGAACGCCGAAGAGGACGACGCCTGGGACTCCGAGCCCGGCAAGCTCCCGCACTTCCTTGCGCAGCGACTCGCGCGTGTGCTGCACGACGCCGGGGAGCGACTGCACAGGCGCGGGTGATGTGATGTCCTCCCGCACGAACAACGGCGCAACCAGGTCGTCGACGCTCAGCCGGGCTTCGGCAACGAGCCTGCGCAGGGCGGGGGTGCGGCGCAGCCGTCGCATGCGACGCGCGGGGAACGGCATAGGCAAATGCTACGACTCGAGGGCCCCAACCAGGGCTTGGACCAAGCCGTCGATCGTGTGTTCCTCGGCCACGACATCGACGGTGAGCCCTGCTTCCCGCGCCGTGGCCGCCGTGATCGGCCCGATGCACACCACGATCGGCGGCACGGCATCGAGCCCCGCCACCTCCAAGAAGTTGGTCACCGTCGATGACGACGTGAACGTGATGGCGTCTGCCTTGCCTGCCTCGGCCCGCGCCGACGGCGACGGCTCGGCCGGCCGCGTCCTGTACGCCTGCACTGTCGTGACACCCCAGCCCTTTGCCCCCAGCCCATCGACGAGCACGTCGCGCGCCACCGCAGCCCGCGGCAGGAGCACCTCGCCCTCGCCCGCCGGAAAGGCCTCGACAAGCGACTCGGCCACGAACCGTTCCGGAATCAGATCGGGTTCGATGCCGAAGTGGCGCAGGGCGTCGGCCGTTCCCGGCCCGATGGCTGCCACCTTGGTCGTACCGAATTGACGCGCGTCTCGCAGCAGCGAACAGAAGCGACCGACGGCGTTCGCCGACGTAAAAACCGCCCATTCGTACTGGCCGCCGCTGAGCGCTTCGGCCGCCCACCGCAGGCCGGCGCCCCCGTCGTCAGGGTCGTCGATGGTGATCGCCGGCAGTTCGATGGTTTCGGCGCCGAGACGGTGCAGGCGCTCAACGAGCTCCGACGCCTGCTCCCGCGCCCGGGTCACGACGACTCGGCGGCCAAAGAGCGGTCGCGCCTCGAACCATCGCAGGTCGAGCTGGGCAACGGCGCCGACGACCATCGTCACCGGTGGCTCCAGTTCGACCGCGCCCAGTTGCCCGAGCGACGTGCGCACTGTGCGCTGCTCTGGTCTCGTCCCCCACCGCACCGCAGCAACCGGCGTGTCGGGAGCCAGCCCGCCCGCCATCAGCCGCTCAGCGATGGCGGCGCGGGTGGCGACGCCCATGAGGATGACGATCGTGCCGCCCAGCCGGGCGACCGCGTCCCAGTCGGTTTCGGTCGCCGCCCACGGATCCTCGTGGCCGGTGAC
>DASZJL010000140.1:0-9157 GCA_035948135.1 Acidimicrobiales bacterium
GACCAGAGGGCGGCGATCAGGGCGACGATGAACACCGCAACGATGACGGCCGTGCGGAGCCTTGGCGACGTGAGCCTGGGCCACAGGGCCCGCACGACAGCCGCACCCTGACGGGCGCGGTGTGAGAAACCACGCGGACCCCGGCCGGTGTGGCGGTGCTCCATCACCACCGGAACCTCGACGACGCGCGCTCCAGCGCGCTCGGCGTCGATGTTGAGCGCCGTCTCGAGCCCGAACCCGGGAGCGAGGTCGATCGCCCGCAACACCTCGGCCCGCAAGGCGCGCTGGCCCGAGAGCGGCGTGGTCGGTCGCCAGCCGGTGGCGCGCGCCGCACCCGCCGCTGAGAGATCGCGGACAAAACCGAACCCGCCGCGCTTGCCCGCGGCCGGCAGCACGCCAACCGTCATGTCGGCCTCGTCGTCGAGGACCGGTTGCAGCAGGGCCCGTGCCGCGGCGGCGCTGCCCCCCACGTCGCCGTCGACCAGCAAATAGACGTCCGCCTCCGGCGTCACCTCCACGGCCGCGGCCACGGCGTCGCCCTTGCCGCGGTTCCTCGGCAGGCGCAGGACCGTCGCACCCGCGGCCTGTGCCTCGTCGGCGGTGCGGTCGCGAGAGCCGTCGTCGACGACGAGGACGCGGTCGACCTCCCGGAGCGCGAGGAGGGCGGCAACCGTGGCGCCGACCGTCGGCGCCTCGTTGCGCGCCGCGACGACCGCGACGACCAAGGGCGAAGGACGCACGTCGCTCACGCCGCGGCCTCGGACGTGATGCCCTTGAACTCGGGGGCACGCGCCACCCACTGCAGGCCGGCGTACACGGCCATGGCGAGCGTGGCGCCGACGACGAGTGTGAGTGCCGCCTCGGCCCGGGATCCCGACGGGAGCAGCTTGACGGCCAGACGGGCGACGCCATACGCGGCCGCCGTGCAGACGGCGCTGCGCAGCAGCGCCCCACCCACCGCCAAGGCGCGGCCGATCTGCCGGCCGAGAAGGACGAGCAGCACGGCGGCGCCCGCCACCATCGCCGTCGAGTGAGCAAGGCCAAGGACGACGACCCGCGCGTCGCCAGTACTGCGCCAGAACCACCAGAGCATGAGTCCGCACCCGAGGGCTGTCACGCCGCCCGCGACGAGCGTGGGCGTGCGCGTGTCGTCGGCCGCGTAGAACGCTCGCGTCAGGAACTGGATGACGGACCAACCGATGAGGCCTATGGCGTAGGCGGCGACGACGCGGGCCACCAGATCCGCGCCGGCCCGGTTCAGGGCGCCCAACTGCATCACCTGCAGCGCGGGCCGCGCCAGGGCCGTCATCAGCGCGGTGGCCGGCAGCACAAGAAAGGCGATCAGGCGGACGCTGTCGCTGACCGTGCTCGAAAAGCGCGCCCACCGGTCGGCCAGAGCGTCCGAGGAGATACGCGGGAAAACGGCAGTCATGATCGGCTGGGCCAGGACCGCGTACGGCAGCAGGAAGAACGTGTAGGCGATCTGGTAGGCCACGACACCGCCCGCCACCCGATTGGCCAACACGAGCGTCACCGCGATCAGCAGTTGGTTGAGCGCCAGATAGCCGGCGGCCCACGCCCCGGGGCGGGCGAGCGCCCGCACGGCCGGATGGCGCGGGTCCCACCGGGGCCGCAGACGCAGCCCGGCCCGCCACGCGGCCACGAACGGCACCGCGGTCATGGCCACGACGCCGACCGTCGTGCCCACCGCGAGCACCAGCTTTTCCTCGACGCTCAGGTCGAGGCCCCCATGGGAGCCGTGCAGCATCCAGAAGGCGACCATGGTGGCGATGACGACGATGTTGTTGGCGACCGGCGCGAACGCGGGCGCCGCGAACTTCCGCGCTCCGTTGAGGAGCGCGGTCGCAACCGCGCCGGCTGCGTAGAGGAGCAGTTGGGGGAGGAAGAACCACAGGAGGAAGGACCCCAAGGCCACTTCCTGCCGTCGCACGGCGGGATCTGACACTGCGACCGTGAGGAGCCGCATGATCCACGGCCGCAGCAGCAGGCCCGCCGCGAGCACCCCGCCCAACACGGCCAGGCACACGCCGAGCACGGCACCGGCGACGTAGTCGGCGTCGTCTCGCCGTCCGGCGTCGATGAACCGCACGAACGTCGGCACGAGCACCGACGACAGCAGACCGGCGGCCAAGAGCTCGAAGAGGATGTTGGAGACCAGGTTCGACGTCTGATACGTGTTGCCGAGGAACGTCGTGCCCAGGGCGGCGCCGATGGCGAGCACGCGTGCGAACCCGGTGACGCGCGACGCGACATTCCCGGCGGTGATTGACGCCGTCGAGCGGAGGAGCCCGGCATCAAGGTCGGAGCCGGACGCCTCCTGCACCGGCGCGCTCATGGCCTACCGGCCAAAATGGTGCCGCCTTCGGCGCCGCTCAGTCTCGAGCGCTCGCCACCGCGCTGCGCTCGCCACCGAGCGCTCATGACCTCATGGCGCGGGTGGCGTCTCGGGGAGCAGCCGCTGGGCCCCAGGGCCCACGCCGTACTGTCCAGCCGGCTGGCGACCGACGTCGCGAGTCGCGAGCACGGTGGCGGCCTGGCCGATGAACGACTCGAGGTTGTCGACGGTGGAGACCCGGTCGGCCGTCTCTGGCCGGCCGCGTACCAGGCCGACGAAGAGCCCGCGGCCGCCCTGCGTGTCCTGCCCGGCTTCGGCCGCCACGACGGGCGCCCCCGAGAGCGCCAACTGGGTGACGAACGGCATCGTCATGGTGTCGTCGTCGAGACGGGCACCGGCACCGGACACGATCACCGACCGCGTCCCACTGAGGGGCATGGTGCCCGGTCCCACCGTCGTCGTTGGTGACGACGTCGACGTCGATGTCGGTCCTGGCGGCGCCTCGTAGTCGACGAACCCGGCCTGGCGCAGCGCTGGGATCAAGCCGCCGGGATCACCTGCTCCCTGGAGCACGGTGGCCAGACGCGAGAGCGCCGTGGCGCGCGCCACGTCGGGCGTGGCATCCGGCATCCCGAGCGCGGCGGCGAGGGCGCTGGCCTCGGCCTGATTCTTCAGATTGAGCTTGTCGTTCAGCCAGAGCGTGCCTTCGACGTTCGCGCCCGCCGTGACCAGGTCCGTGCGCAGGTCGGCGACGGGCTTGCGGTCGATGCCGTCCACGCCCACCAACAGAACGGGCACGTTGCGCAGCTGGCCCGCGAGCAGCTCCGGGCGACCCTGGTCCACGAACCGGTTCCAGGTCCCCAGCTGGGCCGACAGGCGATCGTTCTCCTTGCGCGTCTTGCGATCGGAAGCTTCGACCGAATCGAGCCGGTTGCGGAGCTGGTCGGCGATGCCGCGGTTGATCACGGTCACACCCATGATCACGCCGATGCCAAGAGCGAGAAAGACGGCGACCAGCGAGACGACGTGGTACCTGAGGTTGAGCATGACGGAGACCTGCGACTAGCGACCGAGTACGAACCAGAACCCGCGCAGGAACAGATGCAGCGGTTCGGCGACCAACACCATCACGAGCATGGCGAAGAGTGCGGCGCCCACGAGGAACGCCATGTCGCCTCGTCGGACCTGGGTGCGATAGAGCCGGTTGACGCCCTTGGCGTCGACGAGCACGGGGCCCACCTTCAGCCGGACGAGGAAGGTGGATGCCATACCGGCCCTGCCCTTGTCGAGGAAGTCGACGACCGAGGCGTGGGTGCCGACGGCGACGATCAGCTCGGCGCCCTTCTCGAAGGCCAGCAGCAGGGCGATGTCCTCGCTCGTGCCCGCCGCCTCGAACACTGTGTAGGCCTGGCCCTCCTGCTCGAGCCGCTCGGCGCCCGGAGCCCGGCCACCCGGGTACGCGTGCACGATCAGCTGGGCGTCCGTGTCGAGCGCAGCGTCGGACACCGAGTCGAAGTCACCGATGATGATGTCGGGCCGCAGACCGACTTCGAGGAGGGCGTCCGCTCCCCCGTCGACACCGACGAGGACGGGCCGGAGGTCGGAGATGTAGGAGCGGAGGGCCGACAGGTCGGCGCGGTAGTCGAGACCGCGGACCACGACGAGGACGTGGCGCCCGCGCAGGTCGACGTCGACCTCAGGCAGCGTCGGGGAGTCGGTAAGGAGGTGTCGCTCCTGACGGAGATACTCGAGAGTGTTCTCGGCGAACCGCTCGAGCTCGTCGCCGATGGCGCGCTTGGCGGCGTCGAGCTGCTCCTCGAGGGACTGCAGCGTCTGGGGCGTGCCCTTGGCGAGGACTTCATCGCCTCGGCGGACCTCGGCCCCGTCCACCCGCAGCACCTGGCCGTCGCGCACGGTGTCCATGATCTCGGACCCCACGTCGTCGAGCAGCGGGATTCCGGCCGCCGCTACCAGCAGCGGTCCGACGTTGGGGTAACGACCAGAGATCGAGTGCGCGGCGTTGATGACGGCGCCGGGCTTGGCTTCGATGAGCTCCTCGGCCGCCAGGCGGTCGAGGTCTTCGTGGTCGATCACGGCGATGTCCCCGGGCTGAAGGCGACGGGTGAGGCGCTTGGTGCGGCGGTCGACACGCGCCGGACCGACAGCCGACGCATCGGTGGGGCTCGACCGTCGCTGGGCGGCCATTCAGCGCCCCCGCTGACGCGACGCGGCGGCCAGCAGTTCCTGGGCGTGGTCGCGTGCCGCCTCGCTGGCCGGCTGACCAGAGAGCATCCGCGACAACTCGATCACGCGCTCGCTCTCGCGGACCGGCCTCGCCGACGCGACCGTGCGTCCTTGTTTCTCCTCTTTGGCCACTGCCACCTGTTCGTGGGCGAAGGCGGCGACCTGCGGCAGATGGGTGACGACGAGGACCTGGTGATGCTCGGCCACTGCCGCCAGCGAGCGGCCCACGGCCAGAGCCGCCTCCCCACCGACGCCCGCGTCCACCTCGTCGAAGACGAGGGTGGGCGGACCCTGGGTGAGAACAAGGCGCACGGCGAGCATCGCTCGCGCCAGCTCGCCTCCCGACGCCGTCTTCGCAAGCGGCAGCAGCGGCTCGCCAGGGTTGGGGCCGAGGAGGAATTCCACCTCGTCGGCCGGGTCGTCGCCGTTCACGCTCACGTCGAAACGAGCCCCGGCCAACGCCAGTTCCTGGAGCCGATCGGCGACGGCGGCGGCCAGACCGGGCGCCGCGGCCCGGCGAGCAGCGGCAACGGCAGCAGCCGCGACCTTCACCTGCTCGACCGCGGCCGCGCGCTCGCGATCGAGCGTGCGGGCTCGCTGGTCGTGCTCCTCCAGCTCACGCAGCCGGGAGCGTGCTTCGGTGGCGTAGGCCATTACCTGGGACAGCGTCTCACCGTACTTGCGGCGAAGGTCTCCGAGTAGTCGAAGGCGGGCGCGCACTGCCTCGAGACGCTCCGGATCCTCGGCTAGCTGCTCGGCCGTGCGGCGGAGTTCGTCGGCCACGTCGGCGACGTCGGCCGCGGCGGCTCGCAGGCGGCCCTCGATCGCCGCCCACGGCCCCCGCCCCGCGATCGCGGTCACCGCGCTCCCGAGGGCGTCGACCGCCGCGCCGTCGTCGGTGAGGGCAGCGCGGGCGGTCCATCCGGCGTCACGATTGGCCTGGGCGCCGGCCAGCGCCTCCTCCTCGGCGGCCAGTGCCGCCTCCTCGCCGGGGTCGGCGACGGCGGCGGCGTCGATCTCGCCCAGCTGGAAACGCAGCAGGTCGACCTCGCGGGCTCGAGCCCGGGAGTCACCGCCGAGGCCGGCGAGGGCGTCGTCGATTTCGGAGACGGCGCGGCGGGCACCGACCAGCGCGGCGCGATCTATCTCGCCGAAATGGTCGAGCGCCAGGCGCTGCGCGCTTGGCGACAGCAAGGACTGGTGCGCGTGCTGACCGTGGAGGTCGACGAGCTCGGCGCCCACAGTCGCGAGATCGGCGGCCGCCGCCATACGGCCGTCGATGTACGCGCGCGAACGGCCGCGCGCCGGCACCACTCGCGCCAGGACCCGCTCCTCGTCGCCAACGACGAACCGGCCCTCGACACGCGCCTCGTCGGCCCCGCGGCGAACAAGCACCCCGTCGGCGCGCCCGCCGACGAGCAACTCGATGGCTTCGACGACCAGCGTCTTGCCGGCGCCGGTCTCTCCGGTGAGAGCGGTCATGCCTGGGCCGAGGAGGAGCCGAAGGTCGTCGATCACGCCCAGGTCGCGCACGGCGAGCTCGGTCAGCACGGAATTTCTCCTCGCCGGCCGCACACGGCGCCGCAGGCGCCCGCACCGGATGGCGAGCAAGAAAAAGCGGCGGAGGGCGAGCGGCTTTGCCGCGAGCCCGTAGCGCGACTAGCTCGCCGAGCAAGCTCTGCTTGCGAGCGCGAAATCATTACCTGTCAGCCAGACCGAACTTGGTCTTCACGATCCTGAAGAAGTCACGCGGCTCGAAGGTGACGAAGCGAGCGACATAAGGCGCGGCCGAGCACGCGATGGCGTCGCCGCGGCGCATGGTTCCCAGCTCGCGCCCGTCGACAGTGAGAATCGCCGGTCGGTCGTCGATCAGCTCGATGCGGACGCTCTCACCCTCGTCCAGGACCAGGCTCCGGTCGAAGAGCATGTGCGGCGACACCGGCGTCAGGATCAGCGCTCGCTGTCGGGGCGAGACGATCGGGCCGCGCACCGAAAAGGCGTACGCCGTCGAGCCGGTGGGCGTCGCGACGATCAGCCCGTCCGCCGCGTAGGTCGTGAAGAAGGTGTCGTTGATCGACACGGCGGCGTGGATGGTGTGCCCGGCGCCCGCCTTCTCGATGACGGCCTCGTTCAAGGCCGCCAACGTTGCCGCGGGAAGTGAGCCCGACGTCGACTCGACGCTGACCGCCAGCATCATGCGCTCTTCGATCTCATAGGCGCCCGACAGGAAGCGTTCCAGGGCCGTGGGAAGCTGCGCCGGCTCGATCTCGGTGAGGTAGCCGAGGTGGCCGGCATTGACGCCGAGGACGGGCACGCCTTCCTTGGCCACCAGCTCAACCGTGCGCAGCATGGTGCCGTCGCCTCCGAGGCTGACGGCCAGGTCGAGGCCGGCCGCCAGCTTCTCGGGCTCGCAGGCGCAGTCGCGGAGGTCGAGATGGTCGGCTTCCTCCGGCACCATCCGGACTTCATGGCCGTTCTTGCGCAGCCAGCTCGCCGCCTCCTGGGCCATCCCGACAGCCTCGGGCCTGACCCGGTGGACAACGAGGGCGACCGACGCCACCTACCCCACCTCCGGCGTCCGCAGGTGCATGAGGAACTCGACGTTCCCGTCGGCACCCGTAAGCGGCGAACGCATGGTGCCCATCATGTCCGACCCCTCGGTGACGAAGGCGGCACCGACCTCGGCGAGCGTCCGGTCCCAGACGTCGGCGTCCCGGATCACGCCGCGGCCGCGACTGACCTCGGCCCTTCCCGCTTCGAACTGCGGCTTGACGAGCACGATCAGGTCGCCGCCCGGTGCCGCGAGGCCCACCAGGTTCGAGGCCACCGTACGCAGGGAGATGAACGAGAGGTCGGCGGTCACGACCGGGAACCGCTCGCCCGCGAGTTGGGAGGGCGTGAGGTTGCGCACGTTGGTGCGCTCGAGGACCACGACACGGGGGTCGTGGCGGATGCGCTCGTGCAGCTGCCCGCGCCCGACGTCCACCGCGACCACGCGGGCCGCACCCCGCTGCAAAAGGCAGTCGGTGAAACCACCCGTCGATGCTCCGGCGTCGAGCGCCGCTCGGCCGGCGACGTCGATGTCGAAGTGGTCGAGGGCGGCGTCCAGCTTCTCCCCGCCGCGGCTGACGAACCGGGGCCCTTCGCCGGCGATGCGCAGCGGCTCCTCGGGGGCGACGAGACGCGACGCCTTGGCCGCCGGCGCGCCACCGACGGTCACCCGCCCGGCGGCGATGTCAGCTCGGGCCCGCTCCCGGCTGGGCGCCAGACCCCGACGGACGAGCTCAGCGTCGAGCCGCCGCCGCAGCGAATCAGGCTCCTGCGGCGCTCGAGCTGGGAGTCGCCTTCTTGGCTGCGGTCGCCTTCTTGGGCGCGCTCTTGGCGGACGAGCCGGCCTTGCTCAGCTTTCGCTCGAGCCGGGCCAAGTCTTCCTGGGTGGCGATGCCGAGTGACGAGATCTGACTTTGGATCTCGTGTCTCACCACCTTGCGCAACTCTTCGGCGTTCTTGCGGCTGCGCTCCAGAAGCTCGTCGACCGCCTTCTTGGCCCGCTTCTGCTGGACATCGCCCGCCTTTACCAGGTCCTTGACGACGGCCTCCGCCTGCTCACGCGTCATCTGGGTCCAGGCCCGGCCAGCGTCGAGGTACTCCTGCCACCTGTCGTTGGTCGCCATGGGGGGAAGGCTACTGGTATGGCCCATTTCGCGGCGAAGTCTGCGGCGTAGGCTTCCCGAGCCGTGCTGCCCCTGAAGGACTACAACCCGACGAGCCGCCGGGCGTGGATCACCCTCGGGATCATCGCCGTCAACGTCTTCGTCTACTTCCTCGTCCAGCCCCACGGCCAGGCGAACGTGGACCCACAGACCGAGGCCATCACCGAGGCAAAGTTCACCTACGCGCACGCCGCTATTCCCTGCGAGGTCACCCACGGGCACCCGCTCACGATCAACGAGATCGAAGACACGGTCAACAACGGCGACGCCAACGCGTGCGCAGCCAAGCTCCCGGCCTCACCCGAAGCGTTCCCCCGCAAGAACGTCTTCCTGGCCGTGCTCTATTCGATGTTCCTGCACGGGAGCCTGCTGCACATCGCGGGCAACATGCTGTTCCTGTGGATCTTCGGCAACAACATCGAAGACCGCATGGGCTGGATCGGGTACCCGATCTTCTACCTGGTCGCCGGTTTGGTCGCCGCCGCCACACAGTTCGCGGTCACCCCCAACAGCACGATCCCTGTCATCGGTGCGTCGGGCGCCATCGCCGGCGTGATGGGGGCCTATCTCGTGTTGTTTCCGCGCGCGCGAATACTCGGACTCATCTTCATCATTCCCGTCCGGATCCAGGCGGTGTGGTTCCTGGGGTTCTGGTTCGTGCTGCAGTTCTTCACGAGCCCAAGCTCCGGGGTCGCATGGGTCGCCCACGTCGGTGGGTTCATCTTCGGCGCACTCGTGGCGTTCCCGCTCCGCCACCACCTTCGCCCGCAGCGAACGCAACCCACCTGGTTCTACGGCGCGGCGGCATAGCGCTCGCGCTTTACGCTTCGGATGTGACTCGCGT
>DASZJL010000141.1:0-3604 GCA_035948135.1 Acidimicrobiales bacterium
CCGGGCACCTCGGCCTGGCCCCCCAGCCGGCCCTCCGTCCCCACCTCGCGGGCCACGCCGGTGACCTGCTCGGCGAACACCCGCAGCGTGTCGGTCATGGAGTTGATGGTCTCGGCGAGGGCCGCCACCTCGCCCTTGGCCTCGACGGTGATCTTCTGGGTCAGGTCGCCACGGGCCACGGCGGTGGTCACCTGGGCGATGTTGCGCACCTGGTCGGTGAGGTTGGACGCCATGAAGTTGACGCTGTCGGTCAGGTCCTTCCACGTGCCTCCGACGCCGGGGACGACCGCCTGGCCGCCCAACCTGCCGTCGGTGCCCACCTCCTGGGCGACGCGGGTGACCTCGGCGGCGAACGACCGGAGCTGGTCGACCATCCGGTTGATGGTGTTCTTCAGCGCCAGGATCTCGCCCCGGGCGTCGACGGTGATCTTCTGGGTCAGGTCGCCCTTGGCCACTGCAGTCGTGACCTGGGCGATGTTGCGGACCTGGGCGGTGAGGTTGGAGGCCATGAAGTTCACCGAGTCGGTGAGGTCCTTCCAGGTGCCGCTCACGCCCTTCACGCGCGCCTGACCACCGAGCTTGCCGTCCGTGCCGACCTCGCGGGCGACGCGGGTGACCTCGTCGGCGAACGACGACAGCTGGTCGACCATGGAGTTCACCGCCGTACCAATGCGGAGGAACTCGCCCTTCACCGGCTGGCCCTCGATCTTGAGGGCCATCTTCTGGGAGAGGTCACCCTCGGCCACGGACTCGATGACGCGCGCCACCTCGGTGGTGGGCCGAGCCAGGTCGTCGATCAGCGAGTTCACCGAGTCGCGGCTCGTGCCCCAGGCGCCCGGCGCGCTGAGTGTCATGCGCTCGGTCATGCGACCCTCCCGGCCGATGACGCGCGACACGCGAACCAGCTCCTTCGCCATGCGAGCGTTGGTGTCGGCCATCTGGTTGTAGACGGCCGCGATCTCGCCCATCACTGACCCGCGGCGCGCCGGGAGGCGGACCGAGAAGTCCCCGTCGCGCGCTGCGGTCAGGGCGCGCAGAAGCTCCTGGAGGGCGTGGGGACTGGGGGCACCGCCGTTGCTTGATGCCTTCGGTGCCGCCGCAGATGCGGTCTTCGCAACAGTCGATCGAACAGATGCCGCCTTCGTGGCCATTAGGTCCCCTCGGTCGCTCGCTACTTCATTCCGACCCCGACAGTGGAATCAGTTTGAAAGAGTGACACAGGCCGCGGCGGCCGTCAGTAGCCCGTTCCGGCTGCTTCCTGTAGTTCCCGAATTTCGGCCGCGGAGAGTGCTCGCCACCGGCCCGGGGCCAGGCGTCTGTCGACGAGCGGGCCGATGCGCGTGCGCACAAGTCGCACGACGGGATAGCCGACGGCTTCGCACATGCGACGAACCTGGCGATTCCGGCCTTCATGGATGGTGATGCGCAAGGCTCGCGCTGCCACGAGCGAGACCTTGGCCGGCGCCGTCACGCCGTCCTCCAGCTCGACGCCCTGCCGGAGACGGCGGATGGCGCCCCGCGACGGTTCGCCTTCCACCTCGGCCAGGTACTCCTTGCCGATGCCGAAGGACGGGTGGGTCAGCCGGTGGGCCAGGTCGCCGTCGTTGGTCAGGACGAGCAGGCCCTCGGTGTCGGCGTCGAGCCGGCCTACGGAGAACACCCGCGGCTCCTCGGGAACCAGGCCGACGACGGTGGGCCGCCCCTGGGGATCGCTCGCCGTGGTGACAACGCCGGCCGGCTTGTTCAGCAGGTAGTAGACGAGGTCGGGGGAGGCCGACACCCGCACACCGTCGACTTCGACTCGCTGGGACTCCGTGTCCACCCGGCGGCCGAGCGTCGCCACCTCGCCGTCGACGGTGACCCGGCCCTCGTCGATGAGCTCTTCACACGCTCGCCGGCTTCCGTACCCGGCGCGGGCCAGGACCTTCTGAAGCCGCTCGCCCTGCTGGTCAGTCCGCTTCGGCGCGGAGTCCTTGCTCAAGCGCTTCCATGACTTCGGGGCCGGGGACGAACTCGGCCAGCGGCGGGAGGTTGTCGAGCGAGTCGAGGCCGAGGCGTTCGAGGAAGAGGCGGCTGGTGCCGTACAGCACGGCCTGGCCCGGGCCTGGATCGCGCGCCACCTCCTCGACGTAGCCGCGTACCTGGAGGGTGCGCATGACGGCGTCGGCGTTGACGCCTCTGATCGCCGACACCTGGGCGCGGGAGACGGGCTGCTTGTAGGCGACGATGGCGAGCGTCTCGAGGGCCGCGGCCGACAGGCGGGCCGACTGACCTTCGAGCACGAAGCGTTCGACGTAAGGCGCCAGGTCGGGGTGGCTCTGGAAGCGGTAGCCGCCGGCCACGCGCACGAGCACGAAGCCCCGGTCGTCGGCCTCGTACGCGTCGGCCAGCTCGGCGCACAGGGCCTCGACCTTCTTGGGGCTCATCTCCAGGAGCTGGCCCAGGAGCTGGGGCTCCACCGGCTCCTCCGCGACCATCAGGATCGCCTCGATCGCTCGCGTTTCTTCGCTTGCCATGTCAGTCGTACATGTCCGCGGTCGAGAGATCCTCTCTGTCGCCTTCGGCGGGGCCGACCCACGCGATCTGGAGCTCGCCGAAGTTGCCGGCCTGGTCGATGTCGACCAGCCCCCGCTTGTAGAGCTCGAGGACGGCGAGGAACCGCACGATGACCTCGAGGCGCTCGCGGTGGTGGCCGGTGAGGTGGCGGAAGGTGGTGCGGCCGGCGCGAGGCAGCTCGATGACAAGCTCCTCGAGGGCGTCGCGCACGCTGGCCCGGATGGGAGCGACGTGGTCGAGGTCGACGCGGGGCACGGGCTTGGGCGTGAGCGCCCTGACGAGGGCGTTCGCCAGATCGGCGGGCGTGACACCCGCAAGGATGTCGGGCGCCACGTCGATGAACCGCTCCTCGAGCCCGGCCATGCGGGGATGGGACCGGCCGGCGAGGCGCGCCATGCGTTCGAGGTCGGCGGCGGCGTCCTTGAACGTTTTGCACTCGAGCAGGCGGGCGAGGAGCGTGTCGCGCTCGGCGTAGAGCTGGAGCTCCTCGTCGAGATCGGTGTCGTCGTGGCCCGGGAGCAGGCGCTTGGTCTTGAGTTCGATGAGGGTGGCGGCGATCAGGAGGAACTCGGTGGCCACGTCGAGATCAAGGTGGTCCATGCGATCGAGCTCGGCGAGGTAGCCGTCGACGATGCGGCTGAGCGAGACCTCGTAGACGTCGACCTGCTCGCTGGTGATCAGGTGGAGCAGGAGGTCGAACGGGCCCTCGAAGACGGACGTGCTGACCTCGTACGGCACGGCCTGAAGGCTACCGGGGGGTGCTCCCGGCGCCGCGTACCCTTGGTGGATGGCGAGAGTGCTCTCGGGGATCCAGCCGTCGGGCGACGTGCATCTCGGCAACTACGTGGGCGCCCTCCGCAACTGGGTCGAATTCCAGGACCAACACGACGCCTTCTACTGCGTTGTCGACCTGCACGCCCTGACCGTGCCCCGTGACCCGGCCGAGTTGCGCCGTTCGACGCTCACCACCGCCACCATGCTGCTCGCCGTCGGGCTCGACCCCGAGGTCTGCACCCTGTTCGTGCAGAGCCACGTGCCCGAGCACACC
>DASZJL010000142.1:0-23240 GCA_035948135.1 Acidimicrobiales bacterium
ATGGCCCAGCGGCCGCTGTGGGACTGGGGCATCCACTTTCCGAGCGACCTGCTGCCCGTGCCGCAGATCACCAAGGTCCTTCCCGTCGTGCTCGAGGACGCCTTGCCGAACCTGCTCCGCAACCCGGCCGCCATGTGGCGCGTCGGCCAGGTGGCCCGCACCGCCGACCTCACGGCCGAGCTCGAGGAGCTCAAACGTCGCCGGCTCCCGGTCGTCGTCCTCTGGGGAGAGAAGGACCGCATCATCCCCAAGGAGTCCTTCGACGCCCTGTGCGCGGCCATCGGCTCCGAAGGCGAGGTCGTCCACGGCAACCACTCGTGGCTCCTCGCCGACCCCGATGCCTTTGGCGAGGTCATGACCAACGTGGTGTCGGTGGCGAGCGTCGCCCGTTCGATGGAGGGCAAGGCCAAACGCCGCCGCGGCATGTTCGGGTTCACCAGAAGCCGCCCGCGGCTGTTGCGGTCGCTCGCCGGTGCCAAGCCGGCCGACGAATCCGACGACGGCGACGCGCCCGAGCCGGCCGAAGCCGGCTGACGTTTGGCCGCAGCTTCTGGTCGTGACAATTCAGGCAGCACGGCCAAAGCGACGACCAAAACGCCGCGCCAAACCGGGGTCAGCGGGGCGCGGGTAGGCGGGGGCCGGCCACGCGCACGTCGCCGCGGCGGCGGGTGACCCCCGTGGCGTCGAGGTGGGCGAGCAGCGGGAGGGCGTGCTTGCGTGTCGTGCCCAGCGTGTCGCGCACCTGGGCGACGGTGACGCCTTCGGGACTGGTGGCCAGGAGTCCGGCCACGCGCCGGGCCGCGTCGTCGACGGCGTCGGGCGCGAAGTAGAAGCCGTCGCGCTCGACCACGAGTCCTCGGCGCACGAGCTCGCGGAGCTCGGCGCGATCGACGCCGTCAGGCTCGGGTGGTGAGAACGGATGTTGCTCCAGGGCGCTGACGAAGGGATGACCGGCCAGAGGATCGGCGCGGGCGGCGGCGCGCACGCGGCCGCCCTCGATGACGACGCCGTCGAGCCGCTCCAGCGCGGCGCGCTGGCGGTCGTCGAGCGTGGCCACGTCGAGGCCCAGCACCCCCGCGTCGGCAACGGCGCTCTCCAGCTCGGCGACCAGCGCGGCCAGCGCCGCGTCGGCGATGACCCAGCGCCCGAGGACCGCTGGTCGGCGCTCGCCGGTGAGGCGCTCGAGCTCGCCCACCTCGACCCATCCGCGCTCGGCCACGACGCGGTCGACCGAAGACGACGGCCGCGCCCGGCGGGCCGGGAGCACGGGTGCCACGTCGAGCACCTCGCCGCCGCCGACGGTCTCGGACCGCCCGCTCTCTCGCAGCACGAAACGGTCGCCGGGCAGGAGCGGGACGTCCACCGGGAGGTGCACCCGCACGAAGCCGCGGGCGCCCGGCTCGATCTCTGCGGCACCGGCGCCGAGCAGGCGGATCTTGGCCGGATGCTCGCCCGAGCCGATGTAGACGTGGAACGCGCCGCGACGGGAGACGCCGTGGTCGAGGTTCCCGAGCACCTCCAAGGTGGCGTCGAAGACCTTCGTCGGCTGCCACTGCCCGGGCCGCACCAGGGCGTCGCCGCGGCGAACCTCGTCGTGGTGGACGCCGCTGAGGTTGGCCGCCACCCGGCTGCCGGGCTCGGCCGTGTCACGGGCCTGCTGATGCGTCTGCAGGGCTCGCACCCGGACGCCGCGGCCCCCTGGCTCGAGGACGAGCTCGTCGCCGACGGCGATCGACCCGCCGGTGAGGGTGCCGGTGACGACCGTGCCCGAGCCTTTGGCCGCGAAGACGCGATCGACCCACAGCCGGGGGCGAGCGCGGTCGACGGCGGTGGGTGTGGCGGCCAGCAGGTCGTCGAGCGCGTGGCGCAGCTCGCCGACACCGACGCCGGCGAGGGCGTCGACCTCGACGATGGGCGCGCCCTCGAGGAAGGTCCCGGCCAGGTGGTCGTTCACGTCGAGGGCGGCCAGCTGACGCCCGTCGTCATCGACGAGGCCGACCTTGGTGAGCGCGACGAGGCCGTGGTCGATGCCGAGGAGCTCCACGATGCGAAGGTGCTCCTCGGACTGCGGCTTCCATCCCTCGGTGGCGGCAACCACGAAGAGACAGGCGTCGACGGCGCCCACGCCGGCCAGCATGTTCTTGATGAACCGCACGTGGCCGGGGACGTCAACGAACGCCATCGTCCGCCCCGAGGGCAGCGTCGTCCATGCGAAGCCCAGGTCGATGGTGAGGCCGCGCTCCTTCTCCTCGGCCAGGCGGTCGGGATCCATGCCCGTCAGGGCCTGGACGAGCGTCGACTTGCCGTGGTCGACATGGCCGGCGGTGCCGACTACGTGCATGCGGCCACGGCTTTGGCCACGATGGCGTCGTCGGTTGGGTCGACGGTGCGCATGTCGAGCAGCGTGCGGCCGTCGCGCGTGCGGGCGATCACGGGCGGGTCGTTGGCGCGGAGGGCGGCGGTGACGTCGCCGTCGACCGCGATGCCGGCCGATGGGATGTCGAGCCCGGGGAGCGAGCCGGCGCCGGCAATGGCGACGGTGTCGACCGGCCGGCCGGCGCCCAACGCCTCGGCCCGGCGCCGCAGGGTCTCGACGGGCGCCGTGGCCATGCGCCAGAACGGGATGGCGTCGCCGTCGCGGCGGAGGTACGCGAGCGCCGTTTCCTGGAGGGCACTGAGCACGAGGGCGCCGGGGCGCAGGGCGCGCGCGAGCGGGTGGGCGGCGCACGCCTCCACCAGGTCGGCGCGGCCCGCGATGACGCCCGCCTGCGGTCCACCGAGCAGCTTGTCGCCCGAGAAGGTGACGAGGGCGGCCCCGGCCTCGAGGGTCTGGCGCGCCGCGGGCTCACCTGCGAGCCACGCCGGGGGGCCGTCGGCCAGCCACGGCGTGCCCGCGTCCAGAAGGCCGGATCCCAAATCGATGACGAGGGGCGGCCCCAAGCTCGCAAGGTCGGCGACGCCGACGGCCGTCGTGAACCCGACGATGCGGTAGTTCGACTGGTGCACCTTGAGCACGAGGGCGATCGCATTCGAACTGCCTCGGTCGGCGGCGAGGGCGAGCTCGTAGTCGCGTCGGTGGGTGCGGTTGGTGGTGCCCACCTCGACCAGATGGGCGCCCGACTGGACCATGACGTCGGGGACGCGAAAGCCCCCGCCGATCTCGACCAGCTCGCCGCGCGACACGACGACCCCCCGGCCCCGGGCGAGGGCGGCGAGCACGAGCAGCACGGCGGCCGCCCCGTTGTTCACGACCAGCGCAGCTTCGGCGCCTGCCGCACGGGCCAACAACGCTGCGGCGTTGCGCCCGCGGGAGCCGCGGCGGCCAGTCGCCAAGTCGAGCTCGAGATTGGTGTACGTCGCCTGCTGGCTGTGCGCCAGCGGCGCCCGTCCGAGGTTCGTGTGCAGGAGGACTCCGGTGGCATTCACCACCGGGCGCACCAGGTCGAGGCGCATGCGTTCTGCACGCGACCGAGCCGAGGACACGTCGCCGTCGGCGATCGCGGCCCGGGCCGCGTCCACAAGGAGCGGGTGGGGAAGGCCGACGTCGGCCAGCTCGCGGGCGACGGCGTCGACCGAAGGCGGACGCACGCCCCGAGATTAAGGGGTGCCGGTGGGTCCGGGGCCTCCCCGTGGTGAACTGATCGTCCCGGATCAATCCATGCACCGCGCCATACGAGCAGGGCTCGTCTTCTTCGCCAGCGCCATCCTCGTGCCGATCGGGACGGCCGGCACCGTGCTGGGCGCGTTCCTGTTCCTGCCCTTACCGGCCACCCTTCCCAAGCCGAAGCCCAACGTGGCGTCGAGCATGAGCCACGTCTACGACATCAACGGGAACGAGATCGCCGTCTTCCGACAGTACGAGACGTCGATCCCCGTTCAGCAGAAGGACATCCCCGAGGTCCTGAAGCAGGCGGTGGTGTCCATCGAGGACAAGCGCTTCTACAGCCACGGTGGCGTCGACCCCCAGGGCACCCTCAGGGCCATGTGGGCCGACATCCGGGGCCAGGCCATCCAGGGTGGGTCGACGATCACGCAGCAGTACGTCAAGAACGCGTACACCGGCCGCACGCGTTCGGTGGCTCGCAAGATCCGTGAGGCGATCCTCGCCAGCCAGCTCGACCGCCAGGCGCCCAAGGACGAGATCCTCTACCGCTACCTGTCGACGATCTACCTCGGCGGCGGGGCGTACGGCGTCGGGGCGGCGACCCAGACGTACTTCCGCAAGCCGATCACCCAGCTCTCCCTGGCCGAGGCGGCCCTCCTCGCGGGCGTGATCCGGGCGCCGAGCTACTACGACCCCCGCCTCAACCCCGACGGCGCAGAGACCCGCCGGGAGCTCGTGCTGCAGCAGATGGTGAACCAGAAGCGGATCACGCCCGATCAGTTCAACCAGGCCGTGGCCGCCAAGATCTATGTGGCCGGCGGCGCGACACCGCCACCGAAGGGACCGCACACCGACATCTATCCGCCGGAGCAGCAGCAGACGCAGTTCCCCTACTTCGTGGACTACGTCAGCAAGTATCTGGTGGCCAAGTACGGCCACGACAAGGTGTACCGGGGTGGCCTGCGCATCCAGACCAGCCTCGACCCCAACCTGCAGTCGCTGGCGGAAGGAGCGGTCGCCGGTGCCCTCAAGGGCACGAAGGCGCCCCGCGAGATGTCGCTCGTGACCGTCGAGCCGCAGACGGGCTTCGTCAAGGCCCTGGTGGGCGGGCGCGACTTCGGGGCGTCCCAGGTGAATCTGGCTCTCGGCGCCTGCCCGCCGCCGGCGAAGCCCGAGCAGTCTGGTGCCGATACGCCGGTCGTCCCGTCGGACCAACCGATCTGCGTGCCCGGCGGCGGTGGCGGTCGGCAGCCGGGATCGTCGTTCAAGCCCTTCACGTTGGCCAAGGCGTTCGAGGAGGGCATCACGCCCGAGCGGGTGTTCTCGGCGCCGAACGCGTACACGTACCCCAAGTGCGTGGCGACGGCGGGTTCGTCCTGCACGGTGCACAACGTGGAAGGCGAAGGCGGGGGCGCCATGACACTGCGGTCGGCCACCGTCCACTCGGTCAACACGGTGTTCGCACAACTCATCGGCGTCGTGGGCGTCAAGCCGACCGCGGAGTTGGCCCACCGCCTCGGGATCACGAGGGTGAACCCCGACGCCACCGACGCAGTCACCGGCCGGCAGTTCCAGAGCAGCCTCACGCTGGGCTCACCCGACGTCGCCCCAGTGGACATGGCGGCCGCGTATTCGGTGTTCGCGGCCCGCGGCCTCCAGAACCCCGCCACCCCTATCGTCAAGATCGAGGACTCGACGGGCGCCGTGCTCGAGGACAACACCAAGCGCGAGCCGAAGCGGGTGATGCAGGAGGTGATCGCCGACAACGTCACCAACGTCCTCCAAGGCGTGATCGCCGGCGGCACCGGGACCGGCGCCAACATCAACCGCCCGGCGGCGGGGAAGACGGGTACGACCGACAACTTCGGGAACGCCTGGTTCGTCGGCTACACCCCGACGCTCTCGACCGCGGTCTGGTACGGCAACTCCGACGGTGAGGTCTCCGACCCGTTGCCCCATGGCACCTACGGCGGCACGACGCCAGCGCGAACGTGGGCCAACTTCATGTCCGAGGCGTTGAAGGACGTGCCCGTCACCGACTTCAACCAGCCGGCGCCGCTCAAACCCGTTGCCGATGAGCTCGACCGCCAGGCGCGGGGCGGGTTCGACGCCGGCTACCGCCGGCTACCCGACCAGACCGGCGCGGGCGGCAAGTACGAGCAGGGATTCCCGCCGCCGAGGGTCGCGGCCCCAGTCACCACCGCGCCGACGACGACAACGACCATCGCGCCGTCGCCGGTGGAGAGCACGACGACGACCACGACCCGCCGGGGCGTGTTCGGGTAGTTCCCTGCTCGTTAGTGGGCCTGCTGGCCGGGGGCGTTCGGCGTGCCGCTCGGGCAGCGGAGGACCCGGTCGCACGCCGAGCGGACCGGCACCGAGAAGAAGACGCCGTCGCTCGGGAAGCCGAGCGGGGCGTAGGCCCGGGAGGCCACGCCGACCACGTCGCCCTTGGAATTGATCAGCGGCCCCCCTTGGAAGGCGGGCCCGACCTGGGCGTCGCTCATGATGCCGGTGCCCGACACGTCGGCGACGAGGCCCTGGGTGATGCTGCCGCCCGCGGCGCCAAGGCCGGACACGGCGAAGACCCGGTCGCCGGTCTTCACCGGCGGGCTGTCCCCGGACCAGTTCATGCGGGGCTGGTTGGGCTTCTGGAGGATCAGCAGGGCGAGGTCCTTCTCCTCCTGCCAGGTCCACAGCTGCACCTTGTCGTCCTCGCCCCCGCGGCTCACCGATACCGCCGGCCCGGGCTGATGGCTCGCGGCGCGCACGGTGTTGAACGACGTCAGCAGCAAGGTCTGGTTGCTGTCGGACGCCACGACGAACGCCGAGCCCACGGAGGGCTGGCCGTTCTCGTCGAGGGTGTGCACGAACCACACCGAGGGCGACGCCTTCTTGAGCAGGCTGTCGAGCGTGCTGCCTTCGGCGGCAACCGACTGCAGTGGCGCCAACTGACGCTTGATCTGGGCCTTGGCGTCCTCGCGCTCGGTGTCGATGGCGTTGATGGCGCCCTTGAACTGCTTGTCGAAACCGTTGATGAAGTTGGTCACCCGCTGCTCGTTCTTGTTCAGCCGGTACTCGTAATAGGCGTAGAGAACGGTGCCGCTGAACGCGGCGCCCAGCGATGCCATCAGCAGGAGCATCGTCATCCCCAGCACGCTCTTCGGCAGCAGACGCTCGCGCCAAGTGGGCACGTGCTGCCGTGAGGAACGCGGGGGAACGCGACTGGGGAGCACGTCCGAGCTCGCCACGGGCTAGGAGGGTAGCCAGAAGTACGATGAAGTCGTGCTCGGCCCGTTGGTGTTGCTCCTCATCGTGGTGCCGATCGCCGAGTTGTACGTGATCATCCAGGTGGGGCACGTGCTGGGCGTGGTGAACACACTCGCCCTCCTCGTCTTGATCAGCTTCACCGGCGCTTGGCTGATGAAGCGCGAAGGACTGACCACCTGGCGGCGGGCCCAGCGGCAGGTCGACGCCGGTGTGGTGCCGGGCAAGGAGCTGGTCGACGGGGCGCTGATCGTGCTGGCCGGTGCCCTCCTGGTGGCCCCCGGCTTCATCACCGACGCGCTGGGCCTTCTCCTGCTCCTGCCGCCGGTGCGCGCCGGCGTACGCAGCTTCTCCCGTCGTCGTCTCCAACGCCGCGTCTATTCCATCCAGCGTTACCGGTGACCGCGACGCCCGTCCGGGACGCGGCCACCGTGATGCTTGTGCGCGATGGCGCACACGGGCTCGAAGTGTTCATGGTGCGGCGCAGCTTGCGCCTCGTCTTTGCCGGCGGTGCCCACGTGTTCCCGGGCGGCGCCGTCGACGCGACTGACCGTCAAATGGAGGCGTTCGCCGTAGGACGTACCGACGAGGATGCGAGCGCCACCCTCGGGCTGGCGCGGGGCGGCCTGGCGTTCTGGGTGGCGGCCGTGCGCGAGTGCTTCGAGGAGGCCGGGTTCCTTCTCGCCGTCGACGCGGCCGGCGAGGTCGTCCGCCTCGACGACCCGGACACTGCGGAGCGGTTCTCCGAGCACCGACGCGCTGTAACGACCGGCGAGCGCTCGCTCTCCGACGTGTGCGCCGCGGAGGAGCTCCGGCTGGCGGCCGACGGGATGCACTACGTGAGTCGCTGGATCACGCCCGAGGGCGCGCCACGGCGATTCGACACCCGCTTTTTCGTCGGCGTCGCGCCCGAGCGGCAGACGCCGCTGCACGACGCCACCGAGACGATCGCCCACGAGTGGGTGCGTCCCGCCGAAGTCCTGGAGCGGCATCGCCAGGGCTCGGTCGACCTCATGACGCCCACCCAGCACAGCCTGCAGTGGCTCGACGGGCACGGCACCGTCGACGACGTGCTCGAGGCCGCGGCCACCGCCGGACCGCAGGGGAACTATCAGCGTGGTTGAGCTCACCGCCGGCGTGGCCTGCGCCCTGCGTCCGCTGGTACGGCGGGTCCTGGCCCCCAACCCCGGCGTGATGACGGGGCCCGGCACCAACACCTACCTCGTCGGCATCGACGAGATCGCCGTCATCGATCCCGGTCCCGACGACGACGAACACCTCGACACCGTCGCGGCGTGCGGCGGCGACCGCATCCGCTGGATACTCGTCACTCACACCCACGGCGACCACTCGCCAGGGGCCGCCGGCCTCAAGGCCCGCACGGGCGCGGCGGTCCTCGGCTTCGACGAGCGCGACGACTTCACGCCCGACGAAACGATCGGCGAGGGCTATTGCCTGGAGGCCACCGAGTTCCGGCTGCGGGCCGTGCACACGCCCGGCCACGCATCCAACCACCTCTGTTACCTGCTCGAGCAGGAGCGCATGCTGTTCTCGGGCGACCACATCATGGAGGGCTCCACGGTCGTCATCGCCCCGCCCGACGGCGACATGGGCGCCTACCTCGACGCCCTCCGCCGCCTGAAGACGATGCGCATCCGGTCGATCGCCCCCGGCCACGGCCACCTGATCGACGACCCCAAGGCCAAGATCGACGAGTACCTCACCCATCGGGGTGAGCGTGAGCGCGCGATCCTCGATGCCGTGCGGGGAGGAGCAAGAACCATCGACGCCGTCGTCGAACGCGTCTATGTCGACGTACCCGAAGCGCTGCACCCGATCGCTCGGCACTCGGTGCATGCTCATCTCTTGAAGTTGAATGCCGAAGGAAAGGTCCAAGGAGCGGACCTTGACGGAGAGTGGAGCCCCGTCGCCCGGTAGGGGCGCGGGCAAGGCGCGTCGAATATGAAGCCGTGAGTGACCGTTTGGGGAAGTCGCGGTTGGTGGGCCTCGACGAGGCCGCCTCGCTGCTCGACCTCACCGCCGAGGGCGTGAACGCCTTGGTCAGCGCCGGGTACCTGCCGGCTGCGACCGAAGAGGGCGACGGGCCTCGGTTCGCCATCGGCGACCTCAAGGCATTCGTGGCCCGCAACGCCGACAGCGGCGCCGGCAACCTGTTCGGGGTCGAAGGCGAACCCGCCGATCCCCAGGCCCTGCTCGCCGCGCTCGACGGGCGCTCGGAGGAGATGGCCCGCCGGGCATTCGACATCTTCTCCACGGTCTTCCCGGAAGCGTCCTCGTGGGGCGACACCGAGCGGGCTCGGTTCATCGAACAGGCGCGCAACCGGTTCGAGGCGATCCTCGCCGTGACCGGCCAGGGCGAGGAGGTCGACGAGGCGCTGGTCGGCGACCTCGAGGAGGTCGGCGCGACGGCGGCGTCGACGGGCTCACCGCTGCCCCAACTCCTGGTCGTCCTGCGTATCTCGCGCGACCTGGTCGTCCAGACGGCCGTCGAGGTCGCCGAGGAGCGGGGTCGCCACTGGGGCCTCGCCCTCTCGCTCCTCCTCACCCGGGTCCTTCCCGCCATGGACCGGCTGATCGACGCCGTCGCTCGGGGCTACTGGCAGACGGTCGTCCGCCGCGAGGAGGAGGGCCGCACCCACTACGAGCACGTCGTCGAGCACTCCTCGGACGGCATCTTCGAGGTCGACCTCGACGGCCGCTTGATCTTCGCCAACTCGTCGCTCGCCGTCATCCTGGGCCGGCCCCGCGAAGAGCTGGTCGGCGCGCCCCTGTCCGACGTCCTCGCGCCGCTCGAGGGGGCCAACGTCCTCGAGCGGCTCACGATCGACACCGACGAGCACGACCGCACCGAGATGGCCGTCGGCCGGCCCGACGGCGTGCGCCGCGTGTTGGAGGTCTCCACCAGCGCCCGGCGCGAAGGCGGCGTGGCCGCCGGCTTCCAGGGCGTCGTCCGCGACGTGACGGCGCGGCGCGACCTGGAGGAGTCGAAGAACGAGTTCCTCGCCCTCATCACCCACGACCTGCGCAACCCCCTCACCGCCATCCTCGGCCTCGGTGCCACGCTCGAGACCCACGCCGACGAGCTGGGCGCCGATCGCATCCAGCGCATGGGCCAGTCGGTGCGACGCCAAGCCGAGCGCATCGCCCGCCTGGCCGACGACCTCTTCGACGTCAGCCGCCTGGAAGCCCGTTCCATCGTGCTCAACGTGCGTCCCGTCGACCTGGCGATGACCGTCGAGCTGGCCCTGGCGTCGGTGCCGGACACGGCGGCCGTCGACCTGCGCATCGCCGACGATGTGTCCGTGCTCGCCGACGGGCGACGCCTCGAGCAGGTCGTCGCCAACCTGATCGAGAACGCCCTCGTCCACGGTGCTGCCCCCGTGATCGTGGAAGCGGCGACGGTTGAGGACGAGGTCGTGCTGACCGTGCGCGACCACGGGCCGGGCGTCGCCGACTCCTTGATTCCCACGCTGTTCTCGCGCCTCCGCACCCTCGGGCGCCGCGACCGCGACCGGGCCCGCGGGACAGGCCTCGGTCTGTCGCTGGTCAGGGGCCTCGTGGAGGCCATGGGCGGCCGGGTTTGGTACGAGCCGGCGGCGGACGGCGGCGCCCTGTTCTCACTGGCGCTTCCGGTGCCCCGCGCCCGCAACTGAACCTCTGAGCTAGGGAGTCGCGCCCAGCTTCTCTTCGACGCCCGCGAGCATGCGCGCCGTGCACCCGGCCATGTCGACGGGCGGCAGCAACTCGGAGGAGATGCGCTCGGCGATCGACGCGAACGCCTGGCCGGCGGCGCTGTCTGGCGCGGTCGTACTCAGCGGCACGCCGGAGTCGTTGGCCGCGCTCACGGCCGGCTCGAGCGGCACCTGGCCGAGCAGCGGCACGCCGATGTCATTGGCGAGCGCCGCGCCACCCCCTTCGCCGAACAGCGCGTACTCGGTGCCGTGCTCGCAGGTGAACGTGCTCATGTTCTCAATCACGCCCAGCACCTTGAGGTACGAGCGCCGGGCCATGTCGGCCACACGCGTGGCGACCTTCTGGGCGGCGAGGGCGGGCGTGGTCACCACGAGCAGCTCGGTACGCGGCAGCAGCCGGCCCAGCGCCATCTGGATGTCGCCGGTGCCCGGCGGCATGTCGACGAGCAGGTAGTCCATCGGCCCCCAGCCCACGTCGGTGAGGAACTGCTCCAGCGCCTTGGAGAGCATGAGGCCGCGCCACATGAGCGCCTGCTCTTCATCCTCGACGAGGAACCCCATGCTCACGATCTGCAGGTTTCCCTTGCCGACGGTCAGTTCGTGGGGCTGGATCTTGCGGGCGTCGGTGGCGCCCAGGCGGCCGCTCACGCCGAGCATGCGGGGCACGCTGAAGCCCCAGATGTCGGCGTCGAGCACCCCGACATGGAGGCCTCGGGCGGCCATGGCCGTGGCCAGGTTCACGGTGACGCTCGACTTGCCGACGCCACCTTTGCCGCTGGCGACGGCGATGACGCGCGTCGTGAGCGGGACCTCGGTCGTCGGCGGGTTGTCGGCCAGGCGCTTGCGCACGCGCTGCATCACCGCGCTGCGTTGTTCCTGGGTCATCTCGCCGAACTTCACGGTGGCGTTGGTCACCCCTGGCAGACCCCGGATCTTGGACTCGACGTCCTCGCGGATCTGGGTCCGGAGCGGACAGCCCGAGATCGTGAGCGCCACCTCCACGGTGACCGCCCCGTCGCCGGCCACGTCGACGTCGCCGACCATCCCGAGGTCGACGATGTCGGAGCCCAGTTCGGGGTCGACGACGCCCCGGAGCACCTCGACGACGTCCTGCTCGCTCGGGAGCACGTGGGGGCCTGGGGTCACACCGGGATTTTACCGGTCTTGGCCGTGTAATATTCTTGGAAGTGGAGGCGCAGGGCCGGCTGGCCGTTCTGAAGGCGCTCGGGGACAACACCCGCTACGCCATCTATCTGGAACTGGCCCGGTCGTCGTCGCCCCTGTCGACGATCGAGATCGCCGAGACGCTGGGTCTGCACGCCAACACCGTGCGTCCGCACCTCGAGCGCATGCGTGAGGTCGGCCTGCTCGACGTGGAGATCGAGGCGCGCGGGTCGGTCGGGCGCCCCCAGCACCGCTACTCGCTGGCCGCCGACGCCCCGTCGCTCGGCCTCGAGCCCGCGCCCTTCCCGCTGCTCGCCCGCCTGCTCGTGTCCGCCGCCGCGAGCGCCGGTGTCGCGGGCGAGGACGCAGCCGCCGTCAGCCGTGACCAAGGCCGCGCCATGGTCGCCCGCTCCGGTCCGGGTACGTGCGCCCAGGCGTTGACCCGGGCCCTCAACGAGCTCGGGTTCGACCCGGCCGTCGCCGAGGACGGCGAGCTGGCCACCATTGCCTTCACCCACTGTCCCTACCGGGAGCTGGCCGAGGCCCACCCGGAGCTGGTGTGCCACCTGCACCGGGGCCTGGTCGAGGGATTCGTGGAAGAACACGGGGGCGCAGGCGTTGCACAGTTCGGGACGCTCGTGGACCGCGAGCCGTGTCAGGTCGTTTTATCCACCGAATAGGTAGGTAGCATCGAGCCATGAGCATTCAGGAGCAGACCCAGGTTGACGAGGGCGCGGTGATCACGTTGACCGACACCGCTGTCACCAAGGTCAAGGAGTTGATCGCGGCCGAGAGCGAGGAGAACCTCGCCCTGCGCGTCGCTGTTCGCCCCGGAGGGTGCTCGGGCTTCAGCTACGAGATGTTCTTCGACACCGACGTTGCGGCCGACGACATCAGGTCCGACGAGGGCGGCGTGCCCGTGGTTGTCGACCCGTCGAGCGCCCCCCTGCTCAAGGGTGCCACCCTCGACTTCAAGGACGGCCTCCAGGGCGCCGGGTTCTCGATCAACAATCCCAACGCCACCCGCTCCTGCGGCTGCGGCCAGTCATTCAGCTAGCACCCGGCTTCGCCTGGAATCTCGGCCGCTCTCGCCGAAGGCCTCTCCGGCTGAGGGAAAGACAGCGTCCCGCCGACGGCGGGACACCTTGCAAGCTCGGCGCCGAAGGCTTCCTTCGGCGTCGAAATCATGACCCTGCAGTTCACCCTCGACGGGCAGCAGGTCTCCGTCGAGGACACCGACTCCTCGCTCCTCGAAGTCCTTCGCGACCGGCTCGGCGCGCGCTCACCCAAGGACGGCTGTAGCCCACAGGGGCAGTGCGGGTGCTGCACGGTGCTGGTGGATGGCGCGCCGCGCGTGGCGTGCGTGACACCGGCCCGGCGCGTCGCCGGTCGGGCGATCACCACCGTCGACGGGCTGGCTGACCAGGAGCGCGACGCCTGGGCCGACGCCTTCTGCGCTACCGGTGCCAGCCAGTGCGGCTTCTGCACGCCGGGGATCATCATGCGGCTGGCGGGGTTGAAGGCCAAGGGGTCGACCGACGTCGACGGAGCCTTGCTCGCCCACCTGTGCCGGTGCACCGGCTGGCGCACGATCGGCGAGGCGTTCGATGCGTTCGGGGTCGAGTCCGGGCCGCGCGACCTCGACGCCGCGTCGCTTCGGGCGACCATCGAAGGCGGGGTGGCGCAGCGGGTCGCGCCCGACGTCGCCCTCGGCGGTGGCGGCTTCGCCGACGACACCGCACCCCTCGACGCGCTCGTCGCCGTGCCGGACGGTCGGGGAGGCTGGGCGGTCGGCGCAACCTTGACCGAGGCCCGCCGCGTCGCGGGCAAGGTGCAGGGTCGGCGCACCACGGCTGCTCTGCGCCAACCGCTCGACGTCCCAGATGGCGACTGGGACGTCACCCTGCGCACGACGTGGGTCGAGCCGGCCTATCTCGAGCTCGACGCCTCCTGGTGCGAGCCGGGCGGCGAGCCCGTCACGCCGCTCGCCAACGGCGGTGCCTTCGGCGGCAAGACAGCGTCGGTCGCACCCGCGGCCGCCCGCCGCTTGGCCGACGAGCACGGACGCGCCGTTCGTGTGGTGCTGTCACGTGAGGACACCGTGCGACTGGGGGCCAAGCGCCCGCCGGTCGCGGCCGGGGCCCGGGCTGACGGCACCGGGGCGATGCGGGTGGCCCGCACTCCAGGTGTGGCGGGCACCGTACGGTCGTTTGCACCGGGACTGGACGTGGAGGAGGTCGAAGTCCCTGGCCCGCCGACGTCGACCGCGCTGCGGGCCGCCGGGTGGGCCGAGGCCCACGTGCTCTTGAGCGGCGCGGCCGGTCGGGCCGGCCCGGTTCGCTCGCCCGCGGGTGCCGTCGCGGAGGCGGAGGTGAGCGCGGACGGCGTGCGCGTGCGCATCGCGTGTGGTGACCCGCTCGACGACGTCGTGCTGCGGTCCTACTGCATCGGCGCCACGCACATGGCCCTGGGATGGGTGCGGTCCGAGGGCATCGCCGTCGACGAGGACGGCGAACCGCGCGACCTCACCATCCGTTCGTTCGGCATCCTGCGGGCGCGCGACATGCCGCCGGTCGAGGTGGAGATCGATCGCGGCGGTGGGGAACCGGTCAACGGCTCCGATGCGGTGTTCGCCGCAGTGGCAGCCGCGGCGTGGATCGGCGAGGGTTGTACCCAGGATTGGCCGACGAGGCGAGGAGGAAAGTGAGCACACCGGTGGGGCCGTACACACCCGTCGTGCGGGCCGGCGACTGGCTCGTCGTCTCCGGACAGGTGGGCCTGCGCGACGGCTCGCTCGTCGGCGGCGGCGTGCAGGCGGAGACCCGCCAGGCTCTCTCCAACGTGCGGGCCTTGCTCGACAACGAGGGTGTGCCCGTCACCAGCATCGTCAAGACGACCGTGTACCTGCGACACATCGACGACTACGCAGCGATGAACGAGACGTACACGGAGTTCTTTGGCGACCACCGGCCAGCCCGGGCCGCCGTCGCCGTCGCCGGCCTGCCCCTCCACGCGTTGGTGGAAGTCGAAGCCTGGGCCTTCACCGGGTAAGAATCACCCCGTGCTCGGAGCGATCATCCTCGTCGTGGTCATGTTGCTCTTCTTCCCGCTGATCTTCGTCATTGGTGGCGTCACCATGGGCGTCCTCGGCTGGGCCGCCCAGACCGAGGTCGAAGACGCCAACGAAGGCAGCGAACTGATCGACCTGAACCGCTAACCCCTCGTTCTGGGGACGATGCGGGGGGCTATAGCCCCCAGGAGCGTCACCAGAACGACGAGGTGGGGCTAACCCCAGCGGGACTGGCCGAAGCGGTAGCCGACCGAGCGGACGGTCTGGATGAGGCCGGCGTGCTCCTCGCCCAGCTTTGCCCGCAAGCGCCGCACGTGGACGTCGACCGTCCTCGCCCCGCCGTAGTACTCGTAGCCCCACACGCGTGAGAGCAAGGTTTCGCGCGTGAACACCTTGCCCGGGTGAGTGGCGAGGAACTTGAGCAGCTCGTACTCCATGAACGTCAGGTCGAGGTGCTGGCCGTTGATGGCGGCCTGATAGGTCTCGAGGTTCAGCACCAGCGGCCCGCATTCGACCAGCTCGGGGCGCGTGCCGCGGCCCGTGCGCCAGAACAGATGCTTGAGCCGGGCCTCCAGCTCGACGGGTTGGAACGGGGTGACGCAGAAGTCGTCGAACAGGTCCTCGCGCAACTCGAGCTCGGCCAGGCCCGACATCGGCACGAGGAGCAGCACGGGCTCGAGGGGGATGTCGCGCTTGCGCAGGCCGCGGCACATGGCGAACGCGGCGTCGGGATCCTCGTCGGCGCAGATCACGGCCCCTGCCCACCCCTCGTCGGGCTCGAGACGCGTCGCCGCGTCGGGGGTGGCGGCGGCCTTCCAGGGCCAGCTGCCGAGGTCGAGCGCCTGCGCCAACGGCGGCGGCGCAGGATCGGGAAAGAGAAGTAGCGGTTCCATCGGTCAGTCCGTCCCCCCGATTACAGGATAGGGAGGTAGCGCTCGAGCTCGTAGGGAGTGACGTACGTCTTGTAGTCGTCCCACTCGATCCGCTTGTTGCGGATGAACCACTCGAAGACGTGCTCGCCGAGCGCCTCGGCGACCAGCTCGGACTGCTCCATCTCGATGACGGCTTCCTCCAGCGAGCCCGGCAGGGCGGTGACGCCCTCGGCCAGCCGCTCCTCGGCCGTCATCTCGTAGAGGTTGGCCGTGAGCTCGGGCGGGAGCTCGTAGCCCTCTTCGACGCCCTCCAAGCCGGCGGCCAGCACGCAGGCGAAGGCCAGGTACGGATTGCACGCCGGATCGGGGGAGCGGAACTCGATGCGGGTCGACGATTCCTTCCCCTTGCGCCCACCCGGCACGCGCACGAGGGCGGAACGGTTGTTGCGGGCCCACGCCACGTACACCGGCGCCTCGTTGCCGGGCGCGACCACCAAGCGCTTGTAGGAGTTCACCCACTGGTCGGTGACGGCGGTGATCTCCCGGGCATGTCTGAGCAGACCGGCGATGAAGCCTTTCGCGACCTTCGACAGGTGGAACTCGTCGCCCGGGTCATAGAAGGCGTTGACGTCGCCCTCGAAGAGCGAGAAGTGGGTGTGCATGCCCGAGCCCTGCACGTGCGACATCGGCTTCGGCATGAACGTGGCGTGCACGCCACGTTCGAGGGCGACCTCCTTCACGATCAGCTTGAACGTCATGATGTTGTCGGCCATCGTGAGCGCGTCGGTGTAGCGAAGGTCGATCTCGTGCTGGCTGGGGCTGTCCTCGTGGTGGCTGTAGCGCACCGGTATGCCCATCTGTTCGAGTGTGAGGATCGTGCGCTTGCGCAGGTCGCTGGACACGTCCGCAGCAGTGAGGTCGAAGTACGACCCGTGGTCGAGGGGTTCAGGCTCGTCGGGCGCGCTGTTGGCGCTGCCGAAGTAGAAGTACTCCATGTCGGGCCCGGCGTAGAACGTGAAGCCCCGCTCCCGCGCCCGGTCGAGGTTGCGGCGGAGAACGTGGCGGGGGTCGCCCGCGAACGGGGTGCCGTCGAGATCGGTGACGTCGCAGAACATGCGAGCCACAGGCGCGTCCTCCCCCCGCCAGGGCAGGACGTCGAACGTGTTGGCATCGGGGATGGCGAGCATGTCGCTCTCCTGCACCCGGCTGAACCCGTCGATGGCCGAGCCGTCGAACGTCATGCCCTCGGCAAAGGCGTTCTCCAACTCGGCGGGAGTGATGGCGAACGACTTGAGCTGGCCGAGCACGTCGGTGAACCAGAGACGGATGAAGCGGACGCCCCGCTCCTCGACTGTCCTGAGTACGTAGTCCTGCTGGCGTTCCATCTCTTCCCTTCGATACGACGATGCCCAAGTCCCACGACTATCTTCGCAGCCGATCGGCGGGCCCCCGGCCTATTTCACATCCCGTTAACACACGGGCTCGCCCCGGCGGATACGCCCCCAGTACTTTCCTGAGCCACTGAGGGGCCACACAGGGAGGAGACCCGTGCCTGAACGCAGTCCGGCAGACGTCGTCCGCATGCTTTCGGACGAGGACATTGCCATCGTCGACATCCGCTTCTGTGACCTCCCCGGGCTCATGCAGCACTTCTCGATCCCGGCCCACGAGCTCACCGAGGATGTCTTCGAGGAAGGCCTGGGCTTCGACGGGTCCTCCATTCGCGGGTTCCAGGAGATCCAGGAGTCGGACATGATCCTGCTCCCCGATCCCAACACGGCGATCGTCGACCCCTTCCGGCGTCACCCGACGGTGAACATCAACTGCTTCGTGCGCGATCCGGTCACCGGCGAGCCGTACACGCGCGACCCGCGCTACGTCGCCAAGAAGGCCGAGGACTACCTCGCGTCCACGGGCATCGCCGATACCTGCTTCTTCGGACCCGAGGCCGAGTTCTACATCTTCGACGACATCCGCTTCGACCAGAACCAGTACTCCGGCTACTACTACGTCGACTCGGTCGAGGGCGTATGGAACTCGGGGAAGGACGAAGGACCCAACCTCGGCTTCAAGCCCCGCTACAAGGAGGGCTACTTCCCCGTCCCGCCCATGGACCATTACCAGGACCTGCGTTCGGAGATGGTCCTCACCATGGAGAACATGGGGATCGAGATCGAGGTGCAGCACCACGAGGTGGGCACCGCAGGCCAGGCCGAGATCGACATGCGCTTCGACACCTTGCTGTCGATGGCCGACAAGCTGATGCTCTACAAGTACATCGTCAAGAGCGTCGCCCGGGCCCACAACAAGACGGCCACGTTCATGCCCAAGCCCATCTTCATGGACAACGGCTCCGGCATGCACTGCCATCAGTCGCTGTGGAAGGCGGGCGAGCCGCTGATGTTCTCCGAGACGGGCTACGCCGGGCTTTCCGACCTGGCCCGCTGGTACATCGGCGGACTCCTCTCCCACGCCCCGTCGATCCTCGCCTTCGCGGCGCCGACGACCAACTCCTACAAGCGCCTGGTGCCGGGCTACGAGGCGCCGGTCAACCTCGTGTACTCCCAGCGCAATCGCTCCGCGTGCTGCCGCATCCCGCTCTACTCCAAGAGCCCCAAGGCCAAGCGCATCGAGTTCCGCTGCCCCGACCCGTCCGCCAACCCGTACCTGGCATTCCCCGCCATGCTCATGGCCGGCCTCGACGGGATCCAGAACCGCATCGAGCCGCCGCCCCCGGTCGACAAGGACCTGTACGACCTGCCGCCCGAGGAGCTGGCGCTCGTGCCGCAGGTCCCCGGCTCACTCGATGCCGCCCTCAACGCCCTCGAGTCCGACCACGAGTACCTGCTGGCCGGCGGCGTCTTCACGCCCGACCTCATCGACACGTGGCTCTCCTACAAGCGTGAGCGCGAGATCGACGAGGTCCGCCTCCGCCCCCACCCGTGGGAGTTCTACCTGTACTACGACATCTAAAGAGCGGGCGCGGCCTGCGGAGCAGGTTCTCGGTTCGGTACCTCGATGCGCCTTTCCGCGGCGCGCATTGCTTTGCGCAAGCCCCGTCGTTCGTCCTCGGTCGTCCCGCCCCAGATGCCGTACTCCTGACGCGTTTCGACCGCGTACCGCAGGCACTCGGGCTGTACCGGGCAAGTGGCGCAGATGGCCTTCGCGGCCTCGATGTCGGCAACGACGTCTGAGGCCGTGGTGCCTATCGGGAAAAAGAGCTCTGGCGCGCAGTGGCGGCACGCGCCGTGCCTATGCCAGTCCTGCTCGGACACTGGTCCCCCTCTGATGTCGGAGAGATCCCCGTTGTTCGAGGAGGGAGCGCCCTACCACCCGAACATGGCTCGGTCGGACCGTCAAGGGGGACGTTCTCGGCGAAGGCGCCGCTACTGCCAGTTGTAGAAGGTGAAGCCCCGGTGCTTCAGGTCGTCGATGAGCTGTTTGAGCATCGCGACCGTCTGGGAGCGGTCGCCGCCGCCGTCGTGGAGAAGGATCACGGCGCCGGGGCCGACCTTGGCCTCGATGCGGGCGAGGATCATCGGCGCCGGGGGCTTCGTGTAGTCCTTCGGGTCGACGCTCCACTTGAGGACACGGAGGCCGCGCTGGTGGGCGGTGTCGATGATGTCCTGGTTCAGGTTGCCGCCCGGCGGCCGGTAGAAGAGCGGGTTCTCGCCGGTGATGGTGCGGTCCACGTCCGCCGCCTGGAGGACCTCGTCGAGGATCTGGGGATGGGGCCGCGACGGAAGCGTGAGGATGTGGTGCATCGAGTGGTCGCACACCGTGTGCCCGGCGTCGAACTCGGCCTTGACCAGCTCGGGGTGGCGCTGGGCGAGGTAGCCGATCGAGCAGAACGTCGCCTTGATGTTCTCGTCCTTGAGGATCTGCATGATGGCCGGCGTCCAGCGCGGGTCGGGGCCGTCGTCGAAGGTCAGCGCCACGACCATCCCGGTCTCGGCGTGCGCGGGCTCGGCCGGGGCGGCGGTCCCGGAGCGGGACACGATCTCGCCGCTGCGCTCGCCGACCTGGGCCTCCTCGCTGCCCGCGCCGGAGATCCAGATGCGATCTTCGATGGGCGGCAAGCCCGGCCCGATGCCCTGCACGCGCCGGGAGACGACCTTCTCGGTGGCATCGTCGCCGTTCTTGGCGACGATGCTGTCGCCGGCCTTGACTCGCTGGCCGCGCTCAGCCGGGGCGCCGTCGACGAACAGCTGGGCGGGCGTCGCATGCGCGTCGATCACATGATGGGTCACGACTGAGAAGAGCTGGCCCTCGCGGGGCCGCACGCGCCCGGCGTCCAGTGCGGCACCAACCGTCGGTCGCCGACCATCAACCCACACCGTCCGCCCGTCGATGCGCACCTTCGTGGTCGGGCTCTGTCCGCCCGACACGAGCCAGAACGCGGCGAGGAGCACGACGACGACGCCGAGCGCGGTCAGCCGCACGCGACGGCGCCGCCCGGGACGCGGCTCGTCGGGCCAGAAGGCGCGCTCCACCGATTCGGGGGCGGCGACGGAGGTCGGCAGCTGCGTTCTCACTTGCCGTAGAAGACGCGCTCGACCACTTGGCGAGCGCGACGGGTGACCCGACGATACTGCTCGCGCAACTCGCCTCCGGTGGTTCCCAGCGAGCTAGCCAACCGGGCGAGCTGGTCGCCCTGGGTGGGCAGCGCGTCACCGGGCGAGCCCTTCACCAGGTACCAGCGGTTCCTGGTGCGCTCGCAGAAGCGATAGGCGGCGGCCAGGACGGCGTGGTCCTCGGTATCGAGCGCACCGGCAGCCTCGAGCGCGTCGAGCGCCGCCATCGTTCCTGTCGCTGCCACGCCGTGCTGAAGCTGCAGAAGCTGAGCGGTGAACTCGATGTCGGAGAGCGACCCCCGACCCAACTTGAGGTGGAACTGCGGGTCGTCGCCCGCCGGCAGCCGCTCGCGCTCGATGCGGGCCTTCATGCGGCGAACCTCGCGAACGTCGTCGTCGGTGAGCGGGCGCCAGACGTGCGGGTGGATGATCTCCATGAATCGGCGCCCGACCTCGGGGTCACCGGCTACCGGGCGAGCGCGCAGGAGGGCCTGCCGCTCCCACATGAGCGCCCAGCGGTCGTAGTACGCGCCATAGCCCTCGAGGCTGCGGGCGAGCGGTCCCTGCTTTCCCTCGGGGCGGAGTCCGAGGTCGACGGTGTAGATGCGCGGCGACGCCGTCCGTCCCGCGAGGAACTCGAGCAGCTGCTCGGCCGTCTCCTCTGTCGCCCCGAAGTCGGCCGCCGTCGCGCCGTCGTAGACGAACAGCACGTCGAGATCGCTCGCGTAGGAGAGCTCGGCCCCGCCGAAGCGACCCATGGCCACGACAGCGAACGGAAGCTGGGGGGCGACGGCGTCGAGGGCGGCGGCGAGCACACCTTCGGCCAAGGCCGTGAGCTCAGTGCCGGTGACAGTGACCGACTCCTCCCCATCGAGACCGAGCACGTCGCGCGCCGCGATCCTGAGCTCCTCGCGCTGGCGATAGCGGTGCAGGCCTCGCCGGCGCTGCACTTGGTCCGAGCGCCACTCGACGGCTGACGACGCAGCCGCGGCCAGGTCCTGCGCCGACCGCACGGCCAGGCCTTCAGGATCGCCGAGGGTGAGCAGCTCGTCGGGGTTGTGCTCGAAGGTCTCGGCGAACAGGCGGCTCGTCCCGAGCAGCACGCAAAGCCGCCGCGCCACTTCCGGCGACTCCCGGAACGCCGTGACCAGTTCGGTCGTTCGCTGCTCGCCCGATGAGAGTCGCCGCAGGCCGAGTAGCCCCAAGTCGGGGTCGGGGGACTCGGACAGCCAGCCCAAGAGCAGGGGAAGCATCTGCTGCATCAGGCGCGACGAACGGGTGAGGCCACCCGCCAGTTCGCGCAACGCGACGCGAGTCCGCTCCATGTCGGTGAAGCCAAATGCCGTCAACCGGGCTTCGGCCGCTTCGATAGAGAGACCGCCGTCGCCGGTACCGGGCACGACCGCGAAGGCCTCGAGGAGGGGACGGAAGTAGAGCCGCTCGTAGATGGACCGCACCGTCGCCTGGTGCTGGCGCAGGTCCGCGGTGAGCAATGCCGGCGCGTCGAGGTCCGGGCTGTCGCGGTACCCCATCACGCGTGCCAGCCTCGTCAGGGCGGCGTGATCGGTCGGGACGGCGTGCACTTGCTGCTCGTCCACGAGCTGAAGGCGATGCTCGACGGCGCGCAGGAAGCGGTAGGACTCGGCCAGCGACGAGGCGTCGTCGGCGCCCACGTAGCCGGCGTCGGCCAGGTCGCCCAGCGCGGTCAGAGTGGTGGGCGAGCGGATGCCGGCGTCGTGTCGTCCGTGCACGAGCTGCAGGAGCTGGACCGCGAACTCGATGTCGCGGATCCCGCCCCGGCCCCGCTTGACCTCGCGGTCGGTCAAGTGGCGGCGGGCGAGCTCGCCTTCGGCGCGCGCCTTCATGCTGCGCAGGTACCGGAGGGCATCGGCGTCGAACGTCCTGCCCCACACGCGCTCCTGCGCGGCGGAGAGAAACGCCTCGCCCAGCTCGGCATCGCCGGCCACGGGCCGGGCCTTGAGCAGGGCTTGGAACTCCCACGGCTCGGCCCAGCGCTCCCAGTACGAGCGGTACGACTCGAGCGTCCGGGCCAGCGGGCCGTCCCTGCCCTCGGGCCGCAGGTCGGCGTCGACGCGGAAGCACGAGCGGGCGATCTCCATGACGGCCCGCGCCTGGCGTTCGCCGGCCTCGGCGTCGGTTGCGACGAACAGGACGTCGACGTCGCTGGCGTAGTTGAGCTCGTTGCCACCGAGCTTGCCCATGCCGATCACGGCGAGCTCGGACGCCTCCGCGAGACGGCACGCACCCTGCAGCACTGCGTCGGCCATCGTGGCCAGGTTCCGCCCCACCGCGACCAGGTCGTCGATGCCCAGGAGGTCGCGCGCCGCGATGCGCAGCAACTCCAGCCGCTTCCAGCGGCGGAGGGACTCGGCGTCGTCCACGTCCACGGGCACGGGGCGGTCCAGATCGTCGAGCACATCGAGGGCGGCCCGGTCGGAGAGACAGAGCTCGGTGAGCGAGCGGCTGGCGGACGTCACGGTGACGAAGGCCTCGGCCAGCTTCTGGTCAGAGCGGAAACGGTCGACGGCGTCGGGATCGTTCTCACCGATGCGTTCCGCCGCAACCGCAGCCCAGGCGGGCGCGGCCGACCGCTCGATGAGCTGTGTCAGCGCGCGGTCGGCCACGATGCAAGTGTCGCGTAGCGTTGTAACGTGCTCCGCCTCGTGAGTCCTGTGGATGTATCGCCGAGCCATTCGGCGCCGCTCGCAAGGCCGCAGGACGACGGAAGTGCCTTGTCCACTTTCGAGGACGAGAACGCCGCGAGCGGCGGCGATTGCCGGCGAGACGCCGCAATGACTTGCGAGGCGGTGCACTGATGTCTCGCGTGCGGGTGGCTGCGTGCCAGATCAACACCGTCGTGGGTGACCTCGACGGCAACCTGGCCGCCATGCTGGCGGCCCTGGAGGAGGCCGAGGCGGCGGGCTGCGACATCGCCGCGTTCCCGGAACTGGCGAT
>DASZJL010000143.1:0-18882 GCA_035948135.1 Acidimicrobiales bacterium
CAAGCGAGTTCACGAACGGGAAGCGGCCCAGGCCGAGCTCACCCGAGTCGAAGGCGTTCTTCCACCGGTGCCCCGGCGTGGTCTCGCCGTAGGGCACGACCATCTCGCCGAGGCCAGCCCGGTGCAACACCGACCGATCGTCGATCGTGACGGTGTGCAGCACCAACCCATCCAGCGGATGCATCGACACGCGGAAGCGCCACTTCTGCCAACGCAGTTCATTGCCGTCGACGGTGAAGCTCGTGCCCTCGGGCTGGGTGATCTCGAGCGGCTTCAAGTCCGTCCGAAGCGCGCCCACCTGCGAAGGCGTGTAGTTGTAACAACGCTCCGGAATCGGGATGACGCCGTGGTCCTCGACGCTGAGTACCTCCTGGCGGCCGACGTCGACGGTGGCGACCACGCCCTCGATGGGGTGGGCGTAGCCGTTGTCCTCGTCGAAGTGACGGACGTAGGAGACGACCCGCAGGAGGCGGCGCCCTTCCTCGTCGGCCACGCCGAAGTTGCCGGCCGGCCACGGGTCGCATTGGACGGCCTCGATGTCCTCGACCCCTCGCTTCCGCACCGCTTCCAGCCACCGGGGATCCGTCTTCACCAGACCGATGCACTCGGCCATCTCCTCCAGCAGGTACGCGGGTTGGGAGCCGGGGATCGCAGTGGACGAAACCACCGACCCGGCGCTCAACGAGACGACGACGCTGCTGGCCGAACCGGACGCGCGGTCGTAGACGAGGGCCACCGCCTCCCGGCCGACGGGCGCCCCATCCTTGGGCGGCTCCAACAGCGTGATGCTCGAGAAGCGGCCGTGCTCCCCCAGGTGGCCACCGTCCTTGACGAGGGCGGCCGCCGTCTTGATCTCTTCTGCGGTCAGCGGCTCCAGCGGGTGCATAGACATGTCAATAGAGTCGCATCATGACCGACCTGCTTGTCGAACGCGACGGCCACGTTCTCACGCTCACCATGAATCGTCCGGAGCGGAAGAACGCGCTCTCGCCCGAAATGCTGGTGATGATGGCCGACGCCTGGCAGGAGCTCGAGGACGACGACAACCTGCGAGTGGCCATCCTCACGGGGGCCGGCGGAGACTTCTGCACCGGCATGGACCTCAAGGCGTTCGCGGCCGGGCCGCAAGAGAATCCGTACCAGCACCGCTTCCAGGAGGACCCCGACCTGCACTGGAAGGCGCTGCTCCGCCACCACTACCCGTCGAAGCCGCTCATCGCCGCGGTCGAGGGCTACGCCGTGGCGGGCGGCACCGAGATTCTGCAAGCCACCGACATCCGCATCGCGGCCGAGGGCGCCACCTTCGGCGTCACCGAGGCCCGGCGGGGCCTCTTCCCCCTGGGCGGTTCCACTGTGCGCCTCCGGCGCCAGATCCCGTACGCCAAGGCCATGGACATCCTGCTCACCGGACGCCACGTCCCGGCCGAAGAGGCCGAACGCATCGGGCTGATCAGCAAAGTCGTTCCCGACGGCACCGCCCTCAAGGAGGCGAAAGCGGTGGCCGACGTCGTCGCCGCCAATGGCCCCCTCTCGATCAAGGCCATCAAGCAGTCGGTGCGCGAGACCGAGGGGATGTCCGAGATCGACGGCCTCGCCCGCGAGCTCGAGATCGGCCAACCCATCTTCATGACCGAGGACGCACAGGAAGGCCCGAAGGCCTTCTCGGAGAAGCGGACTCCCGAGTTCAAGGGGAAGTAGACGGCAGCGGCGATCTCGGTTAGGGGCCTGCGGAAGGCGTACGGCCGCCACGAGGCGGTCCGCGGCATCGACTTCGAGGTCGCACGCGGTGAGGTGTTCGGCTTCCTCGGGCCGAACGGCGCCGGCAAGACGACGACCATCGAGATCCTCGAGGGCTACCGCAACCGCACCGGCGGCGACGTGTCCGTGCTCGATGTCGATCCCGGCCGCAGCGACCGGGCCTGGCGCAACCGCGTCGGCCTCGTCCTCCAGGAATGCCAGCTCGACCCGACGCTCACCGTGCGGGAGACGCTGAGCCTTTACGCAAGCTTCTACACCGATCCCCGCCCGGTCGACGAGATCATCAGCCTCGTCGGCCTCGAGGACAAGCGCGACGCCCGGCTCGGCACGCTGTCGGGCGGCCAGAAGCGCAGGGCCGACGTGGGCGTCGGCATCGTCGGTAACCCCGAACTGGTCTTCCTCGACGAGCCGACCACCGGCTTCGACCCCTCGGCCAGGCGCAGCGCCTGGAACATGATCGAAGGCCTCAAGGGTCTCGGAAAGACGATCTTCCTCACCACCCACTACATGGACGAGGCCCAGCATCTGGCCGACCGCGTCGTCATCCTGCGCCAGGGGGAGATCGTCGCCCAGGGCAGCCCCGACGAGCTCGGCGAGTCGGTCGGCTCGGCCAGCGAGGTGCGCTTCCGGCTGCCCGAAGGCGTGACGACCCAACAGCTCGAGAAGGTCGTCCACGAACACCTCGACCCGTCGGGCACCGACGTCAGCTTCCGAACGTCGAACGCCCAGAAGGCGCTGTACGAGCTCACCGGCTGGGCCGAGCGCCACCACGTCCAGCTGGCCGACCTCGAGGTCTCGCGGCCCACGCTCGAGGACGTGTTCCTCCAGCTCACGCAGGAGGCCGCGCCGCAGTGAGCGAGCGAAGCGAGCGAACCAATAAGCAGCGCGTGCCTCGCTCAGAGGCGCCGCCGGAGGCGGCCCGATGAGTGACGTTGGGCTCGTCATCACGCAGACTCGTTACGGGTTCAAGTCGCTCGTCCGTACGCCGCGCGTGCTGGTGTTCAGCGTCTTCTTCCCCATCCTGCTTCTGGTGCTGTTCAACTCAATCTTCGCCACCGGGAAGAACGCCACCGTGCGGTTCCACGGCCGGTCCATCGACACGGCGACGTACTTCACGGCGGGCATCATCGCCTACGCGGTGATGACGTCGGCCTTCAGCACGCTCGCCATCGCCATCACCGCCCGCCGGGAGCGCGGTGAGCTCAAGCGCCTGCGCGGGACACCGATGCCGCCCTGGACATTCATGGTGTCTCAGGTGCTGCGCTCGGTGGTCACCGTCGCCCTGATGGTCATCGGCCTCCTGCTCATCGGGCGCCTGGCCTTCAACGTCAGCATCCCCGGCAAGACCGTCGGCGGCCTCGTGGTCTACCTGGTGCTGGGGACGGCCACCATGTGCACGCTAGGCATCGCCCTCACCGCGCTGACCCCCACCGAGGAGACGGCCAGCACGGTCGCACCGTTCGCGGCCGTGATCCTGTCATTCGTGTCGGGCGTGTTCATCCCCATCAACTCGCTCCCCGACTGGCTGCAGCAGGTCGGCCGGATCTTCCCGCTCTACCACCTGGCCGACGGCCTGCAGAACACGTTCTTCCCCACCGGCGGTGGGATCGGCCTCCAAGGATCCAACGTCGCCAGCCTCGCCGTCTGGGGACTGGCCGGGCTGATCGTCGCCGTGCGCCGCTTCAAATGGGAGCCGCAGGGACCCGGGCACAGCTGACGAACGGGCGCTCATACACTCAGCCCGTGGAGAAGCCGCAGGTCGCCGGCTACGACCTCCTCATCCCGAAGCGCTCGGCGGTCGACGCCGCCGGAAACCTCCGCCTGGACCCCATCGACGGCGTCCGCTTCCGGCCCGTGCGGCCCGTCCCCCACGAGGACGGGAACGTGGCCGAGGTGGCGCGAGCAGCATGGCCAGAGATCGATCTCCCGATCGTGCAGGTGCACCTCACGACGACGCTGCCAGGCCGGGTGCGGGCGTGGGGGCTGCACGAGGCGTCCACCGACCGTCTCTTCGTCGTCAAGGGCTTCGTGTCAATCGTCGTGTACGACGGCCGCGAGAACTCGCCGACGCACAAGTGCATCAACGAGTTCCGGGTGAGCGAGCGCAACCCGGGGCTGCTGGTGATCCCGCCCAACCTCTACCACGGCTGGAAGAACTTCGGCGTCGACGAGGCCTTCATCATCAACATGCCGTCGAGCCAGTACGAGCACGACCACCCCGACGCCCTCGACCTTCCGTATGAATCGCCGAATGCCGAGGAAGTCGTTCCGTTTCGCTGGTGGTGAGCCCGCCGGCCGTCACCGTTGTCATCGCGACGTACAACTGGTCGAGCGTCCTGCCGTACGCGATCGCGTCGGTTCTCGACCAGACGATGACCGACTTCGAACTGCTCGTCGTCGGCGACCACTGCACTGACGACTCCGCGGATGTCGTCACCGCCGTCGACGACGAGCGCGTCCGGTGGCACAACCTCGACGTCCACACGGGCCACCAGTCCGGGCCGAACAACGAGGGCCTCCGGCTGGCACGGGGCTCGATCATCGCCTACCTCGGCCACGACGACCTCTGGCTCCCCCACCACCTCGAGACGTTGGTCGGCGCCATCCGTCACGGTGCCCACATCGCATTTGGGCAGACGCTGATGGTCTGGCCCGAGGAGACGCCCGAGGTGATCCCGGGACGGTGGTGGGGGTACCGGCCCGACGCATGGATCCCGCCGACCGCGATGGCGCATGAGCGCGACCTCGGTCTACGGGCCGGCGGCTGGCGCCCGCCGGCGGAGACAGGCGTGTGGGCCCCCGAGACAGACCTGTTGCGACACATGGTCGCACTCGAGCGCCCGCCGAAACTCGTGCCCAGGTTGACGAACGTGAAGCTCCCGGCGGCCCGCCGCCCGAACGTGTACCGACTGCGCCCCAGCGACGAGCAGAGTTGGTGGCTGGCACGCGTGCGTGAGGCCGAGGACCCGGAGCGGATGCTGTTCGCCATGAGCAAATCAAGGGGACCGTCAGCACTGATCCAGGCAGTCCGCGCTCGGGTCAGCCTGCGAACGCGCTTGGGACTCAGGCGCTCGCAGCCCACCAGCTTCGCCGAAGACCGTGTCCGCCAGTCCCAGCGCTACAAAGGCGTTGAGGAGTAAGTCAGGCGGAGGGCAGATTTGCGAGCTCGGGCTCACTCGCAAATCCGCAGATCGGCCGCAAGCGGCCGAACCGATGACCGGACGCTCGTTTGCAGTGCAGGATGTCCTAGAGGCGTCCGGTCATCGGGGCAGATTTGCGAGCTCGGGCTCGCAGATCTTGCAGGGCACCATGCCGGGGGTGCTGGCCTTGACGCGACGGACGCCGGGGCGGTTGGCGACGACCGGGCAGTCGGGGCGGTGGAGCATGGTGCCGGTGGCGGTGGCCACCAGCATGCCGTCAGCGACGGCGGCCGCGCCTGCGACCTCGTCCTCACCGGCGACGGCGGCGAGGCGGTCGATCGCGGCGAGTAGCTCGCGGGTGTTCGTGCGGTTCTCCTGCACGAGCCTCGTGATCCAGTAACCGAAGTAGGCGAGACCGCCGGTGACCATGAGCCCGAGCCCCAGGATGCCGCCCGAGATGAGGTAGGGGAACTGCTGGATGCTCAGTGCCTTGTGGGCCGCGCCGTACCAGCCGAGGATGATCAGCGCGATCCCGAGGGGCACCATGATCGCCCCCGCGATGAGCACCCACCGGTCGACGGGGATGGCCGACAGCGACTGGCGCGTGCGCAGGTTCTTCACCGCCGCCGCCAACCGCTGCTGACGGGCGCCGGCGCCCGTGCCGTCGCCGTTGGTCGTGGCGTCGGTGCTCGGGATCGTGGCCGCGTCGGTCATCTACTTGGGCTCCTCGAGGGGACAGGCGGCCGCGGCCGGCGCCTCGGCGAAGACGTCGTCGGTGAGGCGACGCAACCCGAAGGCCAGACCCAGGGCCAGAAGGACGGCGAAGAGCACGAGTCCCCACGCTAGGCCGAAGGTGTTCAGCGTGAGCCGGAAGGGAAGGACGGCGGCAGCACGTCCGCGCGGGCTGGCGGAGACCACCGAGGGCGGGGCGGCGAAGTCGCCGAGGCCGGCGGGGGGGATCTCAGGCCCGGCGATCGACGTCGTGTCGCCCCCACCGCTGTCGGCGCCCGCAACCGCCGCCGGTGACTCGCCAAGGTCGGGGTTCACGCCCTGCGACGAGTCGACACTGGCGGTCGCCCCGCCGAGGGCGATGGTGAAGGAGTTGTGCACCCCGCCGGCAACGACCTGGTTCTTGTCGTCCTCGTATTGGATGACGAGCGACCCGGCCGTCACCGAACCAGTGGCGCCGTTGGTCGACGTGTCGTTCTGCACCAGCCTGATCGTCAGCCCCGACTTGGCCAAGGCCTGGGCAAGGGCCTGGTTGATTTGGTTCTGGACGGGGTTGGACGGCCCGGCGATGTGCACGCCGTCCTGGTCGACCGTCGCCCCCTGACCGGCGATCTTCAGGCCGTCGATCGTGGTCTGGGCAGCATCGACTGTGGCCTTCTGTCCGTCGGTGTGCATCTTGGCGTTGCTGAAGACCCGGGCGATCGTGACCATGCCCCCCGCCAGCACGACGTTGTCCGCCTCGCTCGTGGCTTCGGCCGTCGCGGCCGAGTCGGTGAGGCTGCCGACCGTGTGGGCGATGAGGTTGGAGACCACGCCGACGCCCGCGGCCCCGAAGCCGTCGAGAGCCCCGAGCGAGTCGACCTTGTTACCCCCGCTGTCGACGTGGGAGGTCATGGTGACGCCCGGGATGTTCTTGTAGCTCGCGTCCTGCGGCGCCTGGGGATAGAAGGTCTCGGCCCGGACCGGGTCGTTGAAGGAATCGCCATGGTCCTTGAGCTGCTGCGGGATCGGCGCGCACACCGGCGGCACACCCGGCACCGGCAGCGGCGGGGCGCAGACCTGGCCGATCTGCTTCAGGGCGGCGCCGAAGTTGCCGCCGAGGGGTCCGGGCCAGAAGATCGCCGACAACCCGTGGCCAATCGGACCCGTGTCGATCGTGCTCTGGGCGGCGGGCACGCTGCCATCGAAGTCGGGGTGCGTCGGCGACGGCGAGTCGGGGCTGTCGTGCAGGACGTTGATCGCTTGGGCCCGGGCGTCGACCTTGTAGCCGCCCAGCGGGGCACCCCCGCCCGATGTCTGGGCCAGCACCGCCGTCGACGACCCCACGAACACGGTCGCCACGACCGCCACGAACGCCACCCGGCGGCGCGATCTCACGCGGATGCCCCCAAGTACGCCTCACTCACCACATCTGCGAGATCGGCAGGCTGACCCACGTGCTGAACCCGGCCCTGCACCATGATGGCGGCGTAGTCGGCGATGGCCAGCGCGGTTCGGGCGAACTGCTCCACCAGCAGGATGGCCACGCCGTCGGCCGCCAGCTGGGCGAGGACGTCGTACAGCTCGGCGACGATCAGCGGCGCCAACCCCATCGAGAGCTCGTCGACGAGCAGGAGGGACGGGTCGGCCGAGAGAGCCCGCGCCATCGCCAGCATCTGCTGCTGGCCACCCGACAGGGTGCCGGCCAGCTGCTTGTGGCGCTCGCCGAGGATCGGGAAGCGCCCGTACGCGATCTCTTCCACGTCGTCGTCGGAGGTACCGGCGTAGGTCATCATGCGCAGGTTCTCGGCGACGGTGAGGTTGGGGAAGATGCCCCGGCCCTCGGGGATGCTGCACACGCCCGCCCTCGTGAGGGCGTCGACCGCCGCCCCGTTGACGTGGGTGCCGGCGACGTGCACGCAGCCCCGCGTCGGACGCAGCCGGCCGTCGACGGTCTTGAGGGTGGTGGTCTTGCCGGCGCCGTTGGGGCCGAGCAGCGCGAACACGCTGGCCTCAGGCACGACGAGGTCGACGCCGTGCAGGACCTCGATGCGCCCGTAGGAGGCGTGCATGTCGCGGAGCTCGAGCGCAGCGGCCATGGTCGTTAAGAGGGAACGACTTCCTCGTCGGGGGCGGCGTCCTCGTCGGCGCCGAGGTAGGCGGCCTGCACGCGCGGGTCGGCCTTGATCTCCGAGGGCGGGCCTTCGGCGATCTTCTTGCCGAAGTCGAGGACGTGGATGAGCTCGCACACGCGCATGACGAGCTCGACGTCGTGCTCGACCAGCAGGATCGCCAACCCCTCCTGGGCGAGCTCGAGCAGCAGGTCGCCGAAGGCCTCGGTCTCCTGCGTGTCGAGGCCGGAGCCAGGCTCGTCGAGCAGTAGCAGACGGGGATTGGCGGCCAAGGCCCGCGCCAGCTCGACGAGGCGGGCCAGCCCGGTGGGCATGGCGTCGACCCGCTCGTTGGCCGCGCCGGTGATGCCCACGCGCTCGAGGATCGCCTCGGTGACCTCCTTGGGGTTCGACCCGTCCTTGGCCCAGCGGCGACGGATCTCGGCCGCGACGAGCACGTTTTCGCGCGCCGTCAAGGAGCCGAAGACCTCGAGACGCTGGAACGTGCGGGCCAGGCCCAGGCGGGCCCGCTGGTGGGCCTTCATCCCCGAAACGTCCCGGTCCTCGATGAGCACCTTGCCCGACGTCGGGTCCTGCAGGCCGGTGATCACGTTGAACAGAGTGGTCTTGCCGGCCCCGTTGGGGCCGATGAGTCCGGTGACCCGGCCTGGATCGGCCGAGAGATCGACATCCTGGAGCGCCATAACGCCGCCGAAGCGGACGCTGACCTCCTCAACCGACAGGAGCGACAACGCGTTCCACCTCCTCGGTGACCTCGACGCCCGTGATGCCGTCCTCGGGAGCGGCGGGGCGTCTGCGGAAACGGTCGACAAAGCCGCTGACCTGGCCGACGATGCCGTTGGGGCTGCGGGCGATCGTCATGGCGCCGAGGCCGGCGCCCAGGAAGGTCAGACCGTCGATGTGGATGATCTTGGCGAGAACGTAGAAGCCGGGCCCGAGGAGGATGCCACCGAGGAATGCTCCGGAGACGGTCATGATCCCGCCGATGGTGACCATCAGCAGCAGCACGAGGCTCTGCACGTAGTAGAAGTCCGTCGAGCCGACGCTGCCGCGAAGCTGCCCGAAGAACACGCCACCGATGCCGGCCATGGCCGCTGACAGTGCGAACACGCCCACCTTCGTGCGCGTCAGATCAAGGCCGAGGGTCGCGCACGCGGCGGGGCTGTCCTTCATGGCCGACAGCAGTCGCCCGAACGGCCCTCGGCGTATGGCGAGGACGAAGGCGGCCAACAACATGAAGACCACTGCGAGCAGCACGGTGTAGGCCACGTCGCCGTTGAAGGAGATGCCGAGAATGCTGGGCCGGTGCAGGTTCTTGCCACCACCACCGCCGAAGACCTGCAGGAAGAAGAGGTTGTCGGCCAGGACCGCGAACGCCAGCGTCGACAGGGCCAGGTATAGGCCGGTGAGTCGGAGGGCAGGGAGCGAGATGACCGCACCCACCGCGCCCGCCGCGCCCGCGGCGGCGAGGAGGCCCAACGGTGACGAGCCGTGCGAGATCTTGGCCGCGACGACGGCGCCGATGCCGACGAACGTCATCTGGCACAACGACGTCTGCCCGCCGTAGCCGGCGAGGAGCACCAGCGACAGCATGATGATCCCCAGCGCGAGACCCTGACCCAGGGTGGCGAGGTCGGGGCCGGTGAAGATGGTGGCCAGGATCCATGTCGCGCCCACGAGGAGGACGCCGGTGATTCCTACTTCCCGCCAGCCCGGCACCCGTACGGACCGGCCGCCGACGACCCGGCCCACCCGCAACCGGACCTGCGGCAGGAACAGCAGCACGGCAAACAGGAACAGCATCGGCAGAGCCGGCTTGATGTGCGACAGGAAGCCGCTCGTCGGCAGGTACCCGACGGCGTAGGCCTCGCCAAGGCCGAGGGCGAGGGCGCCGACGAAGGTGAGCGGCAGGCTCTTCAGCTGGCCGACGATGGCCGCCGCGTAGGCGTCGATGACGAGGAACGTCAAGACGAGGACGTTCAGGCTCAGTTTGGGCGCCAGCAGGACCCCCGCCAGCGCGGCGAGCATCGAACCCAGGGCCCAGCTGAGGGCCGACATCCGTGAGGGATTGCCGCCGTTGAGCGCGGTGAGGTCGCGGTCGTCGACGACGGCCCGCATGGCGACCCCGGTTCTCGTCCGGTACAGAAGTACGCGCAGGAAGATGGCGACGACGATGGCAACACCGATCGAGATCAGCTCGTGCCAGCTGAGGTTGACGCTCAAGATCCGCACGCTGTGGCCGGCGAAGAATTCGGGCAGCGCCCGGGGCTCGGTCTGCTTCCAGCGCCAGAACGCGACGCCGATGAGGGCGAGCAGCAGTCCCAGGGTGACCATGAGGGCGACGCCGGTGTCCGAGCCCCGCACGTTGCGCATGAGGACCCGCTCGATGAGCGCGCCGAAGAGCGGTGCGGCGACAAACAAGACGGCGATGAGGGCGAGCGGCGCCGGCCAGTGCATGTGGACGCGCAGCTGCCAGTACAGGAACGCCATCACCATGCCGATCGCACCGTGGGCGAAGTTGAAGATGCCCGAAGTCGTGTAGGTGACGACGAGACCGCTGGCGGCGATGGCGTAGACGGCGCCGGTGACGATTCCGGTGATGGTGAAAGCCAGGAATTCAGTCACGCGCCCTCCTCCCGCTCACGCTTTGAAGTAGTCGCCCTGATTGCAGATGTAGCCCGATGGTGGATCGGCTCGCACGAACTTGCCGTTCTGCACGTTGATCACGATGAAGCAGTTGGGCGGGCGCTTCGACGCCGGCCCCGCGGGGGCGAGCATGCCGTTCCCGTCGAAGTTGTCGATCTGCTTGAGCTGCGCCATCACGCTGGCGCGAGTGGGCTTGGCGCCGGCGGCCGTGAGGGCCTGCACGAACAGTCGCGCCGACTCCCACCCGAAGGCGGCGAAGATGTCGGGCTTGCCTCCGACCTGCTTCAGCCACTTGTTGAACAGCTGGACCTCTGGAAGGTTGTCCTCTCCCCCGAACATCGCGAGCTGCTGGTCGATGATCGACCCATTGGTGGCGGGCGCGGCGTCCGACGTCACGAAGGCCGGGTCGTAGGCGTTGGCGCCCCAGTTGGCGAAGGGCACCGTGAAGTTCTGTTGTTTCATGGCCTTGGCCACCCGGACGAAGGCGCCCACCTCGCCCGTCATCATGATCCCCTTGACGCCCTTCTGCTGCATGGCCACCACGTCGGAGGTGAAGTTCGCCTCGGTGGGCTCGATGACGCGGCTGTAGACGAAGTTGTAGCCCACCGATTTGGCCGCCTTCTCCTCGCCGTCGGCGGCGTCCTTCGCCGACTGGGCGTCCTCGACGAGGAGCGCCATGTGGGAGATGACGTCGGGCCCGAACTTCGCCTTGAAGTAGTTCAGCGATCCGAGCCGCCACCCCGGCGGCAACGGCTGGGGTGAGAAGTTGTTGGGCAGGTTGAAGTGCGCGTGGGACAGGGCGTAGGCCACGTCGGGGACGTCAGGGTGGGCAGCCAGCACCGACGCGCCGCCTTCGTCGACGACCGAGAACGAGCCGACGAAGCCGAAGTCCTTGCCGATGGCGTCCTGGTACTGGGACTTGTTCTGGTTGGCGTCGAACTGGTCGTCGCGGGGGTCGAGCTGCAGCTTCCGGCCGCACACACCGCCCAAGGAGTTCTGGTAGTTGAAGAACGCCTGGGTGCCGTCCTTGGCGCCCTTGAAGAGGCCGGGGACCGGCCCGGTCAACAGGGACACGTTGGCGAGGGTGATGCTGTTGGCGGTGACGCCGACATCGGCGTTACCCCCGCTCGCGCCGCAGGAGCTCGCCGCCCCCTGGGCCGCGCTCCCGGAGCCGGTTGCTTTGTTCTGCCCGCCGGCGGTGGCGCCGCCCGCCGTCCCGCCGCCCGCCGCACTCGCGCCGCCTGCCGTGCCGGCGGCCTGGTCGCCGGCCGCGGCCCCGCTCGCGTCGACTCCGAGGGCGCTGCCGGACGAGTTCTGGCCACCGCCGGCCGACGCCTTGGCCAGCTGGGCCTTGGTGAGGCGAGCACCACACCCGGCGCTCACCAGCATCATGGCGACGAGAATCGCCGCCACCTTGAACATGCGCACCGTTTGCCCCCCTAACGCCATCACAGCTCGGCGCTCCTCCGGGATTCGAGGGTACCGCCCGGCCCCTCGAGCCGACAGGTCGGCTCCGTGCTTACAAATTCATCACAACCGGCTGACATCCTGCTTATGAGCGTGGCCGACACTGCGAACGTCACCTCACATGAACCAGGAGTTCGAAGCGATGCTCAAGCGCAACCTCGCAGTTCTCGTGCTCGTCGGCGCCCTGCTGGGCGGCGGCGCCTACGCGTGGGCTCAGACCAGCGACACCTCTCCCGCGGCTCCGTCGACCACGGCCGCCGGACCCAAGACCGGCCAGCAGGCACCCGGCCAGCGGGGCGGGCAGGCCGGGGGCATCCTCAAGCGCGTCGTCCACGGCGACCTCATCGTCCGCGGCAAGAACGGCTTCCAGAACGTCACCTACGACCGGGGCAAGGAGGACGGGGTCTCCGACAACACCCTCACCATCACGCGGCCCGACGGCAAGAAGGTCAGCGTCAAGCTCACCGGCGACACCAAGTACAAGGGTGTCAAGGACGCGTCCCAGCTCCAGGCCGGTATGCCGACGCTGGTCGTCAGCAAGGACGGCAACGCCCTCATCGTGGGGCAGCGCTCCGGCGCCAAGAAGGGCAGCACCCCCACGACGACTGCGCAGTAGTCCTACTCCCTACCGGTCCAGGATCAGACGGGCGGTGATCTCCAGGTCGTCGCCCATCTGACCGGTCGGGGCCATGCCGCCGACCCAGGACACCAGCGCCGCGAACCAGACGTGGCCCAAGACCCGAACGACGTCCTCGCTGTTGGCGAGGGCGTCGTGGTCTACGGCGTCCGCGATCACCGCGGCCAGGATGTCGCTGACCTCCTGTTTCGCTTCGGCGACCGACGGGTCGGCCGACGACAGGGCATTGACGAGGGCGGCCGTGAGCTGGGGCTCACGCTCCAAGGCCCGGCTGGCGCGGTGGAGCACGTCGACGACGCGGTCGGCCGCGCTCGTGCCACGGGGTGGCTTCTGGGCGAGGCGGCGCTGCAAGGTCGACACCTGCTCGGCCAGCGCCGCGATCAGCAGATGATCTTTGGACGGGAAGTAGCGGTACAGCGTGCCCAGGGCGACGTCGGCCTGGGCGGCGACGTCACGCATCTGCACCGCGTCGTAGCCGCCCTCCGACGCCAGGTCGACGGCCGCCGCGATCACCCGCTCGCGGCGCGCCGCCTGGTTGCGGGCCCGCTTCGACTCGGCGGCGGGTGCTGACTGCGCCACGAGGCTGGGTTAGATCCTCTCGATGATCGTGCCAGTGGCGAGGGCGCCGCCGCAGCACATGGAGATGAGCGCCGTGCTCTTGTCGCTGCGCTCTAGCTCGTGCAGCGCAGTGGTGATCAGACGGCTGCCGGTGGCCCCCACCGGATGGCCGAGGGCGATGGCGCCGCCGTTGACGTTGACCTTGTCCATGTCGGGCTCGATGACCCGAGCCCACGAGAGGGCCACCGACGCGAAGGCCTCGTTGACCTCGAAGATGTCGATGTCGGCCTTCGTCATCTTCGCCTTCTGCAGCACCCGCTGGGTGGCGTCCGGCGGTCCGTCGAGCAGGAAGTAGGGATCGGACCCGACGAGCGCCTGGGCCAGGACCCGGGCGCGGGGCTTCAGGCCCAGCTGCTTGGCCTTGTCGGCCGACATCCAGAGCACGGCGGCCGCGCCATCGGAGATCTGGGAGCTGTTGCCGGCGGTGTGGATGCCATCAGGCATCACCGGGTTCAGCTTGGCGAGGCCCTCGATGCTGGTCTCGCGCAAGCCCTGGTCGTTGCGGACGACCTCGCCGTCGACCTCCATGGGAATGACCTCGCGCTCGAAGCGGCCCTCCTCCCACGCCCGGGCCGCCTTCTGTTGGGAGCTGAGGGCGAGGGCGTCCACGTCGTGGCGAGTGATGCCCCGCTTCTGGGCGATGCGCTCGGCGGCCGTGAACTGGTCGGGTGAGTCGTAGGCGAAGCTCTCGATGCGCGGCGAACCCGGACCGTTCAGCACGTTGGCCCCGAGGCCCACGCGGCTCATGGCCTCCACCCCGCAGCCGATGCCGATGTCGATGGCGTCGGCCGCGATGAGCCCGGCGATCAGGTGGTTGGCCTGCTGGGCCGAGCCGCACTGGCAGTCGACGGTGGTGGCGGCGACCTCGTAGGGGTAGCCGGCGGACAGCCACGCGTTGCGGGTGACGTTGGCGCCCTGCTCGCCCGCCTGAGTGACACACCCGCCGACGATCTGCTCTACGTCGCCGGGATCGATACCGGCGCGCTTCACCACCTCGATCTGGGCTGCCGACAGCAGCTCGGTGGGGTGCAGGCCCGACAGCCACCCGTTGCGCTTGCCGATCGGGGTGCGGGCGGCCTCGACGATCACCGGTTCAGCCATGACAAAAGGCTACTGCGAAACTAGAACAGGTTCCACCTAGCCGCTTTTTGGAGATTTACCTGCCTCTGGGGTCGGTAAACGTCCAAAAAGGCGCTGTCACCGTTGGGCGCGGGGCATCTTGAGGCCGGCCATGGCGATGATCTCGCGCTGCACCTCGTTGACGCCGCCGCCGAAGGTGTTGACGAGGGCCTGGCGGCAGGCCTTCTCGATGTCGCCGTGGACGAGAGCGCCGGGCGAGCCTTCCTCGAGGTAGCCCTGGGCGCCAAGGATCTGGGACAGGATCCCGTAGATCTCGACGGACACCTCGCTGCCGTAGACCTTCACCGACGAGGCGTCGGCCGGGTTCACCTGGCCGTGCTCCATCTCGGACACGACCTGCAGGCTCATCAGCCGGTTGGCCTCCAGCCTGGCGTGCACGCGGGCGAGTGCGACCTGTACCCACTCCTGGTCGATGACGCGGCTGCCGTCGGGCAGGCGCGTCTCCTGGGCCCACTTGCGGACGGCTAGAGCCCGACCCTCGATGCGGCCGGGCGGCGACAGCGCGACGCGTTCGTGGTTGAGCTGGGTGGTGATCATCTTCCAGCCGTTGTTCTCGCCGCCGACGAGCATCGTCGCCGGCACACGCACGTCGTCGAAATAGGTGGCGTTGGTGCGACCGTCGGCGACGGTGATGATCGGCGTCACCTTGTAGCCGGGCAACGTCGTGTCGACGAGAAGGATGGAGATCCCCTTGTGCTTGGGAGCGTCGGGGTCGGTGCGGCACGCCAGCCAAATGAAGTCGGTGTCGTGAGCGCCGGTGGTGAACACCTTGTTGCCGTTGACGACGTACTCGTCGCCATCGCGGATCGCCCGGGTGCGTAGCGAGGCCAGGTCGGTGCCGGCGCCCGGCTCGGTGTACCCGATGGAGAAATGGCACTCGCCTCGCAGGATGGCAGGCAGGAAGCGGTCCTTCTGCTCGTCGGTGCCGAACACCATGAGCGTGGGCCCGACGGTGTTGAGCGTGACGAGCGGGACCGGCGCGCCGATCCGCAGCGCCTCGTCGAAGAAGATGAACTGGTCGACGGGCGACCGCCCCTGGCCGCCGTACTCCTTGGGCCAGCCGATACCCAGCCAGCCGTCCGTGCCCATCTGGCGGATGACCTTGCGGTACATCTCCCCGCCCGACTCGCCGAAGTGGATCTGGGACTTGACCTCGGGCGGCAGCAGGCCTTTGAAGTACTCGCGCAGCTCGGCGCGCAGCGCGTCCTGCTCGGGCGTGAAGACGAGGCGCACGCTGCTAGTTGTCCCGGCCGAGGATGAGGCCGCTCGTGGGGACGCCCGTGCCGGCGGTCACCAGCACATGCTCGGCGCCGTCGACCTGATTGACCGAGGTGCCCCGCACCTGGCGCACGCCCTCGCTGATGCCGTTCATACCGTGGACGTAGGCCTCGCCCAACTGTCCGCCGTTGGTGTTGACCGGGAGACGACCCCCGATCTCGATGGCGCCGCCCGCGATGAAGTCCTTGGCCTCGCCTCGGCCGCAGAAGCCGAACTCCTCGAGCTGGGCCAGGACGAACGGGGTGAAGTGGTCGTAGAGCACCGCGGTCTTGATGTCGTCGGGCCCGAGGCCCGACTGGGCCCACAGCTGGCGGGCCACGACGCCCATCTCGGGCAGGCCGGTCATGTCGTCGCGGTAGTAGCTCGTCATCGACTCCTGGTCGGGCCCCGCGCCCTGGGCCGCGGCCTCGATGACGACGGCCGGTTGCCTGAGGTCGCGCGCCCTCTCGACGCTGGTGACGACCATGGCGACGGCACCGTCGCTCTCCTGGCAGCAGTCGAGCAGGTGGAGTGGCTCGACGATCCAGCGCGAGGCCTGGTGGTCCTCGAGGGTGATGGGCTCCTCGTAGAACCAGGCGTTGGGGTTGTTCGCGGCGTGGCGGCGGTCGGCCACCGCCACCGTGCCGAAGTCGGCGCTGGTCGCCCCGTACGCGTGCATGTACCGGCGGGCGAACATGGCCACCCACTGGGCCGGCGTCAGCAGCCCGAAGGGCACCAGCCAGCCGTAGTGCACGCCGTCGGCGTTGGGAATCGGCTGGCGGCGCTGCACGCCCGCCCCGAAACGGCTCCACGAGCGGCCGTTCAGGGCCCGGTAGCAGACCACGACTTCCGCGGCGCCGGTCGCGACCGCCATGGCCGCTTGATGCACCGTGCCGCAGGCCGCTCCCCCGCCGTGGTGAATGCGGCTGAAGAACGTGAGGTCGCCGATGCCGACGCTGCGGGCGATCTCGATCTCGTCGTTGCTGTCCATGGTGAAGGTCACCATGCCGTCGACGTCGGACGGGGCCAGACCGGCGTCGTCGAGCGCGGCTTTCACGGCCTCGGTCGCCAGGCGCAGCTCGGTGCGACCCGAGTCCTTGGAGAACTCGGTGGCGCCGATGCCCGCGACGGCTGCCTGCCCGGCCAGCCCGTTCGACGTCACGGCAGCGCCAGCGTGACGGTGCCGACGACGTGGTCGCCCAAGCTGTTCTCGCCCTTGATCTCGACCTCGACCAACCCCTCAGCACCCTTCGACGTCACCCGGCCGGTCATCAGCATGGTGTCGTCGGGGTAGTTGGGAGCACCGAGGCGGATGGCGACCTTCTTCAGGATGGCGTCGGGGCCCGCCCAGTCGGTCACGTAACGACCGACGTAGCCGTTGGTCGTGAGGATGTTCATGAAGATGTCCTTCGACCCGCGGGCCTTGGCCAGCTCGGAGTCGTGGTGGACGTCCTGGTAGTCGCGCGACGCGATGGCGCCGGCGACGATCGCGGTCGGTGTGATCGGCACGTCGAGCACCGGCAGCTCGTCGCCTTCGTGCACCTCGGCGTAGGTCAGCGACTTCACGGTCATGCGGGTGCGAACAGGGGCAGGGTGAGCTCGCCGTCGACCTTGACGAAGCGGACCTCGACGGGCATGCCGATGGTGACGTCGCCGGGATCGATGTCGATCACGTTGGAGATCAGCCGCGTGCCCTCCTCCAGTGCAATCACGGCGACCACGTAGGGGTATTCGAAGAACGGCACCTGCGGGTAGTGCGGGATGATGAAGCTGAACACCTCGCCTTTGCCGGTGGCCGTCACCGTGTCCCACTCGAGGGACTGGCAGTTCGGGCACATGGGCCGCGGCGGGTGGCGCAGCCTGCCGCACGAGGTACAGCGCTGGATCAGCAGCTCGCCTCGGTCGACGCCCTCCCAGAAGAAGGCGTTGTCCTGGTTGCGGGGCGGCTTCGGGCGGGGCGCCCGCTCCTCTTTCTTCTCCGGGGGCCGGAACTTGAGGATGCGGAAGCGCATGCTGCCGACGAGCTCGCCGCTCTGGTCGCGGAAGTCGGTGCGGGTGGTGACGAAGTGGCCGACGCCCAGACCGGTCTTCTTCTCGGGCGAGACGTCCTCGACCACACCTTCAGCGGTGAGCTCGTCGCCGAGGTGCAGGTAGCGCTGGTACTCCTGCTCGCAGTTGGTGGCGACGACCGACGTGAAACCGGCCTCATCGAGCAGTCCCATGAGCCCCTCTTGCGCCCCACCGCCGTCGGCCGGCGGGGGGACGAGACCCTTCATCGTCCAGGCCTGCAGCATCGTGGGCGGAGCCACGATCTGGCCGTGCACCGACGCGGCCGCGGCCGCGGGATCGGTGTAGACGGGGTTGGTGTCGCCGACCGCGTCGCACCAGTGCCGGATCATCGGCTGGTTGACGGCGTCCCACGCCTGGAACGGCGCTGCGGTCGAGTGACCGACGAAGCTGCGCAGCTTGTCGAGGAACGCGTCGCCGTCAGACATAGAACGCGTTCTACTTTAGCGAGGAGGAGCCCGCTAGTCCTCTTCGATGCTCAGGGCCTGCTTGGGGCACGAGCGCACCGCGTCCTGCACCTTGGCTCGCAGCGACTCGTCGGGGTGCTCCTGGAGGATGTCGAGCTCGTCCTCGTCGTTGATCTGGAACACCTCGGCCACCAGACCCTCGCAGACGCCGTTGCTCTCGCACAGGTCGCGGTCAACGATGACACGCATCAGGCGACAACCTCCCCCCGCTCGGCCCGCTCCCGGTGGCGGTAGCGGGTGAACATGTAGTCGACGTAGCGCTCGATCGCCCTGATGACGTGGGCGGTGCGGATCGAGGGGAAGACGTCGAACGCATGCTGGGCGCCCGGGAGCTCGGCGTAGACGACCGGCTCGTTCGACGTGGCCCGGAGCTTCTCGACGAAATGGCGGGCCTCCGCGACCGGCACCAGCGTGTCGTTGCGGCCGTGGATGACGAACATCGGCGGATCGTCGGGCGTGATGCGGTCGAGCGGCGAGGCCTTGGCCCACCCCTCGGGGTCGTCGCGCAGCTTGGTCTTCATCACGGAGCGCTCGAGGAAGCGACGCATGCCCTCCTCGTCCACCTTGTTGCGCACGTGGTTGCGGCCGGTGAAGTCGTACACGCCGTAGTAAGGAACTGCTGCGTACACGCTGGTGTCGGCGCCCTCGAACTCGGGCTGATACTCGGCGTCGTTCTGCGTGAGGGCCACGAGGGCCGTGAGGTGACCGCCCGCGGAGCCACCGGTCACCACGATGAAGTTGGGGTCACCGCCGTATTCCTGGGCGTGCTCCCGGGTCCAGGCCAGGGCCCGCTTCAGGTCGACGAGGTGGTCGGGGAACGTCGCCTTGGGGCTCAGCCGGTAGTT
>DASZJL010000144.1:0-5853 GCA_035948135.1 Acidimicrobiales bacterium
GGCGGCAACCATCGGCGGCCACAGCTCCCCCGCCGCCCACCAGACACCACCCAGTGCGGCGCCGATGCCGGCGCCGACGACGGGGAACCAGGGCAGGGCTTTGGGGGACGGCGTGGCCGCCCCGCCGACCGGCGTCAAGAAGGCGAGGGCCTGGCGGGCGCCGCTCGCGCTCACGAGAGTCGCAGCGTCCTTCCAGCCACGACGAGCACCACCTCGTCGGCCATCGCCGCCACCCGTTGGTTGAGCACGCCCAGGGCGTCGCGGAAACGGTTCCCCGCCTCGGTCGAAGGGTGCACGCCGAGCCCGACCTCGTCGGAGACGACGACGGTGTCGCCGTCGCGCTTGGCCATAGCCGTACAGAGAGCCTCGGCGTCCAGCTCAAACTCGGGCGCGGCCGCCAACCAGGTCGTCAAGCTGTCGATCAGCGCCGGGCCCATGAGATCGACGAGCAACCGCGGCAGTGCCGGACCGGCCTCCTCGACGGTCTGCCAGTTGCCCGGTCGCCGCTCCCGGTGGGCGGCGATGCGCGCCGCCATCTCCTGATCGGTCGCCGTTCCGGTCGCCACGTAGGTCACCGGCCCGTCCCCAGCACCGGCCAACCGCTCGGCCACCTCGGACTTCCCCGACCGGGCGCCGCCGAGGACGAGGGTGATCAATGGCTTCCGGTCAGGACCGCGTGGTGCACGGCGCGCGCCACCCGGGCGCCCCAGGTCGAACGGGGGCCGCCGAAGTGATGAGTCACGCCCTCGTCCGGGCAGACGACGCACACGGCGTCGGTCGGCGTGCCCGTGGCGTCGAGGCCGGCGTCCCGCAGGGCCTGGACCTTGGCCTCGGTGACCGTCGCCACCATGTTGATGAGACCGGCGTCGGACAGACGCTCGGGCACGCCGACCAGCACGTTGATCGTGCCGACCAGGCTGAGGGGGCGCGGGTCGGGCGGGGCGGCGGCCAAGGTCGGCGTGCTCAGGCCCACCGTCGCCACCACCTCCACGCCCCCGTCCATCCCCGACGTGTACGCACGAACGTCGGCCGCCGTCATCAGCCCGACGCCTTTGCCGGGCAGCCCGAGGGAGACGGCCAGCTTGCCGAGGTGGTGGTCGGGGTCGCGCCGGGCGTAGCTCGGCGGGACTTGGGCGTTCACCACCCAGCGCCGGAGGCCGAGCCCGCCACCGTGGGGCGACGATGCCACGGCGCGCATCGGATGTGGGAATCGCCACAGCAGGACCGGCAGCTGCTGGCTGCCCTCCCGCCGCACACGGAGCTGCAAGTCCATGAGGACGTCCTCGCGTCGAGCCGGATCCACCGGGCAGGTCAGGTCTCCTGGCTCCCGGATCGACGCTCACCCCGGCCTTCCCGCCCCGAAGGGCCGTGGCCGTTGGTGGGGTTCGCTCCCCGGTCACAGTTGCGGGACAGCCCCCGACTCACACGGGGTTCCCTGCTCTGCGAGCCCGACAGTAGCTTCCAGCGCATGGCGCGTGCCGAGTCGATCGTCCTCGTCAACACCGGCTACGGGAAGGGGAAGTCCTCAGCCGCCTTCGGCGTCATGGGCCGCGGCTGGGCCCGGGGCTGGACCGTCGGCGTCGTCCAGTTCATCAAGGGCGGCAAGTGGAAGGTCGGCGAACGCAAGCTGGCCGACCACCTCGGCATCGAGTGGCAGACCCTCGGCGACGGCTTCACCTGGGAGTCCACCGACATGGACGAGACCATCGCCAAGGGCCGCCACGCCTGGTCGGTCGCCGCCGACAAGCTGGCCTCCGGCGACTACCAACTCCTCATCCTCGACGAGCTCACCTACGCGGTGAAGTACGGCTGGGTCGATGTCGCCGACGTCGTCGAAGCCGTGCAGGCACGGGCCCCCAAGACCAACGTCGTCATCACCGGCCGCGACGCCCCCCAAGAGATCGTCGACCTGGCCGACACCGTCACCGAGATGCGCAAGGTCAAGCACGCCTACGACGAGGGCATCAAGGCCATCAAAGGCATCGAGTACTAACACCTTTGCTTTTTTGGAGTTTTGTCCCCCCTATGGGCAAGTAATCCTCCACAAAGCTGGGGTGGCATGATGCGCGGCGTGGACGGCATCCACGACCTGGGTGGGCGGCAGGGGTTCGGACCGGTTGAGGTCGAGCAGGACGAGCCCGTCTTCCACGAGGACTGGGAGCGGACGGCCAGAGGCCTGACGTTCGCCACCGTGGCCACCGTGCCGAACCCGAGCACGTCGAAGTTCCGGCATGCCATCGAGCGCATGGAGCCCGCGCACTATCTGTCGTCGTCGTACTACGAGCACTGGGTGACGGCGGCGGCGACGCTGGCTGTTGAGAGCGGGCTCGTGGCACGCGACGAACTCGAGCATCGTGCCGGCGGCGTGTTTCCGATCTCGCAGCCGGAGCTGACCAGCGACGTCGATGTCCCGATGTCGCAGGGCACACGATTCAACGTCGGGGACCACGTGCGAGTTCGCAACTTCCACCCCGCCGGCCACACGCGCTGCCCCGCATACATCCGAGGCAAGGTCGGCACCGTCACACGCACTGACGGCGACTGGAGCATCCCCGACGTCGAGTGCCATTCACCGGAGCGCATCGCCGAAGGCCTGTACTCCGTCTGCTTCGAGGCCGACGAGCTCTGGGGCGACGGCCAACGCGGTGCCACCGTCAACGTCGACCTGTGGGACAGCTACCTGGACCCGGCGTGAGCGACCATCATCATCGTCCGGCTCCCCCGTCGCCGATCGAGCGGCGAGTGGCCGCACTCGAGGACCTGCTCACCGAGAAGGGGCTGGTCCCCGAGGGCTTCATCGAGTCCTTCAACCAGGCCTACGAGAACGACATCGGCCCTATGAACGGGGCCAAGGTCGTGGCCCGGGCCTGGACCGACGCTGAGTACAAGAAGCGCCTCCTCGAGAACGGCACCAGCGCCATCGCCGAGTTCGGATTCGGCGGCCCCGAAGGCCACTACATGATCGTCGTCGAGAACACGCCGCAGGTGCACAACGTCGTGGTGTGCACGCTCTGCTCGTGCTACCCGTGGCCGGTCCTCGGCCTGCCGCCCCGCTGGTACAAGGACGCCCCGTACCGGGCGCGCATGGTGCGCGAGCCGCGCGCCCTCCTCAAAGAGATGGGGTGTGACGTCGCCGACGACGTCGACATCCGGGTGTGGGACAGCTCGGCCGAGGCCCGATATCTCGTCCTGCCCGAACGACCGTCCGGGACCGACGGCCTGACCGAAGAGGAACTCGCGAGCCGAGTCACCCGCGACTCCATGATCGGGGTGGCCCGACTTTGAGCATGAAGCTCGACGTCGACGGGCCGGCCGCCCCTCCCCGCAGCAACGGCGAGCTCGTCTTCGATGCGCCGTGGCAGGCGCGAGTGTTCGGCCTTGCCGCGGCCGTGGTCGAGACGCGGTTCGGCGGCGACCGGGAGCCGTTCCGTCAGCACCTGATCGCCGCGATCGCGGCCGAGCCCGAGCGTCCCTATTGGGAGAGCTGGACTGTCGCCCTCGAAGCCCTGGTCGACGAGCAGATCGCCTAGACCCGCGACCGTGCGCATCCCCCGGATCGTCGTCGCCGCGCCCCACTCCGGGGCCGGGAAGACCACAGTCGCCACCGGGCTCATGGCCGCCCTGCGCAAGCGCATGCCCGTCGGCGCCGCCAAGGTGGGGCCCGACTTCATCGATCCCAGCTACCACGCTTTGGCCGTGGGCCGGCCCAGCCGCAACCTCGACGCCTGGCTCTGCGGCGCAGAAGCCATCGCTCCCCTCGCCGCCAAGGCGGCCGAGCAAACCGAGATCCTGATCGTCGAGGGGGTGATGGGCCTCTTCGACGGGGCCGCCGACGACGGGCAGACCGCCAGCACGGCCCACGTCGCCAAGCTTCTCCAAGCGCCCGTCCTCCTCGTGGTCGACGCGTCGGCCATGAGCGGATCGGTGGCGGCCGTGGTCCACGGGTTCGCGACCTACGACAAGGACGTGAGGGTCGCGGGCGTCATCCTCAACCGCGTCGGCAGTGACGGGCACGAGGTCATGCTGCGCGAGGCGCTCGCGCCCCTCGGAATCCCGGTGGTCGGTGCTCTCCGCCGCGATGACGCCTTTTCCTGGCGGGACCGTCACCTGGGCCTCGTGCCGGTTGTCGAGCGACCCCAGGAGATCGCCGCGTCGCTCGACCGGCTGGCGACGGCGGTGGCCCGCTTCTGCGACCTCGACGCCATCCTCGCCATCGCCAACCAGGCGACGCCGCTCGACGCCCGTCCCCTTCCCGAGCCACGACTGCGCGCACGCGTACGCGTGGCCGTCGCCCAAGGGAAGGCGTTCAGCTTCTCGTATCCCGACAACCTCGAGGCTCTCGAACAGGCCGGCGCCGAGCTCCTGCCGTTCGACCCGACGCACGACGCCTGCCTCCCCGACGGGTCCGAGGCGCTCGTCGCCGGCGGCGGCTTCCCCGAGGTGTACGCCGAGCAGCTGGCCGCCAACCATTCGCTTCTGGCGGACGTGAAAGCGAAGGTCGGCGGCGGGCTGGTCACGTGGGCCGAATGTGGGGGGCTCCTGTGGCTGGCGCACAGCCTCGACGACCACCAGATGGCGGGCGTGATCGACGCCAAGGCGACGATGACCACCCGCCTGACGCTCGGCTACCGCACGGCGGTGTCCACCACTGACACACCCGTGGCCGCGGCCAACAGCGAGGTGCGCGGCCATGAGTTTCACTACTCGACGATCGAGCCGGCCGGCGACGCCATGCACCTGACCGCTCGCTTTGGCCAAGGCCAGGCCGGCTTCGGCACGCCGACGCTCCTCGCCAGCTACATCCACCTCCACCTGGCCGCCCGCCCTGACATCGCGGAGCGCGTCATAGCTACAGTCGCGACCGCTGCCAGGCGCGGGAAGCCGGTGTGAGTCCGGTGCGGCCGCCACTGTGACCGGGGCGACTCGGGAGCCAGAACCCGCAGGCGGCCCGCACAACGCGAGCGCCGGAGACATCACCTCATGGCTGGCGCACTCATCGGTGTCGGGGTCGGCCCGGGCGATCCGGAGCTCCTGACCGTCAAGGCCCTGCGCGTCCTCAAGGACGCGGACCGCGTCTTCAGCCCGACCATGGCCGTCGACTCTGTCGGCCGGGCCGAGTCGATCGTGCGCGAGGCCGACCCCCACATCAGGGTGGAGCGTCTGGTGTTCGCCATCCGGCGCGACGACGAGGCGCGCAGCAAGGCCCACCTCGCGGCCGCGGCGCGCATCGTCGAGTGTCTCGACGCCGGCGAGGAGGTGGCCTTCATCACCCTCGGGGATCCCAACGTCTACAGCACGTTCCACCACCTGGCTCGGCTCGTCGTCGAACAGCGCCCCGATGTCCCTGTCGACACCGTGCCCGGGATCATGGCCTTCCAGGACCTGGCAGCCCGCGCCAGCGTGGTCGTCCTAGACGGCACGGAGCGGCTCCAGCTCGTCAGTGCCGTAGACGGCCCCGATCCCGTCGACGAGGCCTTGGCGGATGACGACGCCGCAGTCATCGTCTACAAAGGCGGGCGCCATCTGCCGGCCATCGCCGAGCGGCTGCAAAACAAGGGGCGTCTCGACGGCGCTGTCTTCGGCGAGCTCCTCGGCCTGCCGGGCGAACGCATCGGCCCGGTGAAGGAGTACTCCGATGGAGCCGCCGCCTATCTGGCGACGGTGATCGTCCCGCCGCAACGGCGCCAGTGATCTCCTTCGTCGGCGCTGGGCCCGGGGCACCCGACCTCATCACGTTGCGGGGCGCCGATCGGCTCGCCAAGGCAACCGTCGTGATCTGGGCGTCGTCACTCGTGCCCGAGGCGTTACTGCAGCACGCCGATCCCGACGCGCAGATCCACGACTCGGCGGCGA